>JAHDEE010000311.1 GCA_020629005.1 Chitinophagales bacterium | reverse complement strand
TGTAGCTACTCGCAGTGCTATCATTCCTTCTTGTGTGGGAGTTGACCTAGGGTGCGGGATGGAGGCCATTAAGACCAATCTCACCAGCGCCGATTTGCCAGACTCGCTAAAGCCTTTGCTTTACCGTATCGAAAAGTTAATTCCTGCAGGAGTCGGCGAAGCTCATAATCACTCAAGCACTGATGCCGAACGCTGGCTGCGAAAGAATCCAATCCCTGGCGAGCTAAAGAATGACCGTCGAAATAAGATCGAAAACAATGCCCTGAAGCAGTTTGGCACGCTTGGCTCTGGTAATCATTTCGTAGAGATTTCTCTTGATGAGGATGATACCGTTTGGGCTGTGTTGCATTCAGGCTCTCGTGGCCCAGGCAATATGCTTGCACAGCAGCATATCAGTGCAGCCAAGAAGCTTGCCGAACAGGACGGTCTGAAGCTCGAAGATAAAGATCTTGCTTGGCTGTCAGCTGATACGCCTGAGTTTGATGCTTACGTTGAACATCTTCTTTGGGCTCAGCGTTATGCGTTTGGGAACCGAGAGGCTATGATGAATGCTCTTATTAAGGCTATGCGCGAAAAAATTGCCCCAGGGATGAAAGTTCTTGAGCGAATTTCCTGCCATCACAACTATACCGAGCAGGAAACCCATCTTATCGATGGTAAGCCCGAAACGGTTTGGCTCACTCGAAAGGGCGCAATTAACGCTTCGTCAGGCTTTATGGGCGTTATTCCTGGCTCGATGGGGACTGATACATATGTAATTCAAGGCCTTGGCAATGCTGACTCTTACAACTCGTGCTCTCATGGAGCCGGACGAAAAATGTCTAGAAGCAAGGCGAAAAAACTCTTGACAACAGAAGATTTGCGCGCTCAGATGGCTAATCGGACTTGGCTAAGCGGCAGTGCCGAGGCATTGTTGGATGAATCTCCAGACGCCTACAAAGACATCGCTTCTGTAATGGAAGCTCAGTCAGATTTGGTCGAAGTGGTTGCAAAACTTGATGCGATCCTCAATTTTAAGGGCGCTAAGTAGGAAAGTCTTGCAAAGTGGTCTCCGCTGGGCTATGATGAAGCTATGAACATTGAACGATTCTTCCGAACACTAGAACAAAACGGACGGCAGGTTTTCACTGGGACAGTCCTAACCCTTGGTCTTGGAGCTGCAGTTTTGGTCGGCTATCAGCCGTCTGAGATTAATGACATTCAAGTCGAGGTAGCGAGCGCTAGCGCTGCAACCACAACTAGCAGTCCAGTCCAGATTTCGACAACGACTGAACGACTTTTTTCTGTCGATTTCTCCAGCCTAGATGAATATCTAGACTATCTAGAAGAAAATAATTTAGAGCCAGTTCCAGTTTCCTTTGGCCCAGCTACTGACACAACAGTTTCGGCCGATAGCAATATTGACGCAACAAGTACAAGTACGGGCTCAAGCACTGAGCCTGAACCTACAATTCAGGGCATTGTTCCTACGACACAGACAACAGAGTCGCTACCAGTCACTCAGCTCGTCCCGGTGGCGACCAGCCCAGAAACTACAGCAACTACAGCAACAACGGTTCCCGAAACGACTCCAACAACTGAAGAATCTACTACAACCACTACGGAAGAAGTAGAGATCGTAGTTATTCCTGCTCCGGTCATCGAGGTTGAGGGTAGCTCTACACAAGTGTCTCTTGCCTCTGGCATCCCTTGCACTTTCTATGTCAAAGTTGTCAACTCTATGGAGATTCAAGCGGCAAATAATGGTCAGCATTTGTTTTCTAATTGGAGGGATGGGAGCCATAGGACTCATGTCCTTGTGGATTCAGACAGCTCTGCTTCGATTGCTACTATCATTGGCGGCAAAACTTCTAATACAGTTTTGATGACCTGTGAAGCTCCGCCTACAACAACAACGATTATCGAAGATCCGGCTTCCACTTCCACTTCCACTTCCACTACCACCGACCCGCCTGTCGAAACAACAACAATTGAAGGTTCTTGAGGCTGGACAAAGAAAGTTTTGTGGGGTATAATAAACTCCACATATGACTCCGTGGCGAACTGGGAACGCTCGTGTCTGCAAAACACGTATGAGTCGGTTCGATTCCGACCGGAGTCTCCAAATAGTAAATACTAACCTAGGAAAAGAAAGCTATGGCATTTAGATATCGACTGGCCAATATGATCAAGCAAACCGCAAGGCAAACTGTAGGGTTCTGCAAGGCTTTTGCAAGATATAACTCCAATTCAATGCCAGCTTTTTGGATCGAGCCTTCTGGGAAGCTGGAAGAAGCTGAGTTGATGAAAAAGCTAGCTAGCTGAATATATAATTATTGATATATTTAGAGATTTACTTTAAAACTTTGGCTCGTAGTTCAATCGGTAGAACATCAGACTCTGACTCTGAAAGAGAGGGATCGTAACCTTCCGAGCCAGCCATGACAAAATTAGAAGATAGAACATATGATTTTGGCATTCTAGTCACAGGAAGTCGAGATTATTCAGACTGGATGCTTGTGCATAATGTCTTATCTGGCTTTACTTATAAGTTGCATACTCTCCGCAATGAAAGCGATAGGGATCATCAACTCCTCATTATTCAAGGTGGGGCTAAAGGGGCAGACTCTTTCGCCGAATCTATTGCTCAGTCTATGTCAGAAGCGAATGAATGGGTGCACAGCAAAACTTTTCCTGCAGATTGGTCAAAAGGCAAAATTGCCGGACCGGAGCGGAATCAAGAAATGCTTGACTATATCGTAGCAAACACAAAGCAGCAACGATTCTTTGCCTTTAAAGATCATTTCGATTTTGACCTAAAGAAAGGCGGCACAGAAGATATGTGCCGCCGCATCTTTGATGCTGGGCTTGAAGAGAAGTTAACTATTCTGGCGAAGCTCTAGGTAAAATTAATACAGGTTAGAGAAGATGATATTCCCATTCTCTCTTGGCTGCGGCCGCTCCATATATAAGCCTCCAGAACCATCTTCTCGAATATTAGTATTAGTGCAACCTCCATTATCATAGCTTTGATAATTCGCAATCATTTCGCCAGTATAAGCGGTGCCATAGGGCTGACCTCCATTGCCATCATTAATGTCAATTTCAAGACTCCAGTAACGAACACTCATTGGGTCTTGTTCGCATTCAGAAAAACTTTCATAAAATAAGACTAAATCGCCCATGATATCACTGCCTGGAATATTTAATTCTCCAATTTTTTCAAATACTGGAGGGCCAGTTACGGTAGCTATAAAGGCATCCCATACTCCCGGAGCGGCACCCTCGGTAATAACGATAACATTAGCCACTCCAGGTATCCAAGCACCATCCCAAGAACCTAGGTCGCCGCCACTATTGGCAAAATCAGAATTAGTTGAATAAACTGGGCCAGATAAATTTCCTCCGCCCCAGTTAACAGCTTTGTTATTCGGATAATTTTGGTTGATCTGGATTCCTGCATGGGCTCCGCCTAAATAGGCATTATCCGAACTGCGGTAAAATGAAACTTGCATAGCCATAAATTGCAAATCTGGCATAGGCTGAGCCAACAAAGCATTTGCTCCTGCTACATCTGGAGTTATAACAACAGATGCGCTTCTAAAGCGCAGGCTCTGACCGCCTGGCCAGCCAAGGACTCTCATACTTGAAGCGCCATTAGAACTTGTGGGAAAACCTTCATCTCGAATGACAGGATTAAGATTAAGTGACATAATTAAAACCTCTTCTATATCCTATTATATCAGGATTTTTAGCCCTTCTCCCTATACTCTTCTCTCATGCGGGCGAAAAGGGCGCTGAAAGGTTTGCGTCGAAAGCTGAATCATGCTACCATCAAGCACAGCACCACTAGAACAAAGGAGGTTTTGATGAGCCAGCGGATTCATAGGATGTTGACGATCTCACTGCAGATGGCAGCAATGGCAGATCACGCAAACTGGCGTCTTGGAGCAGTAGTAGTTAAGGGCGGTTCTTATTTAGGTGCCGGTTGGAATAAGGCGAAGAATAATCCAACTCTTGTCTCTAAAGAACATATTCGACATTGCGCCGTACACGCTGAAGCTGACGCTCTCTCGGGGGTATCCAACGCAGTTGGCGCTACAATATATGTAGCAAGAATTACTAGGGGCGGAGATATTGGGATCGCTCGCCCCTGCGAGCAGTGCCAAGAGTTAATTCAAGCTGCTGGAGTCAATAAGGTTTATTACACTAGTGATACCGGAAACCCGTTTGGCTACGGACTTTGGACTCCCAGAAACATTGGGAAGAATATCAGCATGGATCTTTCGATGAATCTCCCTAGCCCGCTTGATCCGACAGCTGCCCTAAAACTGGCTGGGAGGGTTGACAAAGAGTAGGAGCCCTGCTAAGCTAGCGGAGCTAACGAAGACCACGGTCCCTCTCCTTCCGGCTGAGCTTATATCTCAGTGCGCAACATAAATGCGGGAGTAGGTAGCGCAAGGGTTCAAATCCCTGGGGGACTACTAAATAAATTAAGAGGAGGATAAAATGCCAAGTGAACGAGATCAACTAATCATGATGAGCAATCTCAATCTAGAGGATAGCCCTATCCGTAAAGCCATTGCTGTCGGCATTTCTTATGCGATGGGAATTACCCCAAAGGATCAAGTTTACGAAATTGCGGAAAGGCTTGAAGATTTTCAGAAAAATGGGTCATGACATTCAAATGGCGGATTGTGTAATAATTTAATATCTTGGGAGTGTAGCTCAGCTGGTAGTAGCTAGCTGAGCCTCAAGCTCTTGCAGCTTGCGCTTGTAGAACACATTGCTACCTTGAGCTTTATTATTTCCAATATTTAAATTACGATATGTTGGGGTAAGTGTATGGCAGTTTGGGCAAAGAACTCTTAAATTTTCCTTTGCAGGGTTTGCCCAGTTACCGTCAATATGATCGATTTCAAGGTAGCAATGATTGTTTGTGGGATTCTTTTCAGCCCAACCGCATTGACTGCACTTGTGATTTGCCTCGTTTAAAATGTATTCCCGAATAGAATTTTTTATCTTGAGCCCCTTTCCCAAACGTGAAAAATCACCAGCAAGCCACGCCTCGATGTGTTGTCTTTTCTTAAACTCTGCTGCACAAGTTGTGTTGCAAAATTTAGGATTACTCGTAAATTCTCTGCAACTGTGGCAGGTATTCAAATCTTTCTTGGCAACAACTTTTTCTGCTTCTTCTAGCCTTGGCTTCCTCTTCGGATGAGAACGATTTGTGTTGGTCGCAGAGCAAGAGCGGCCGCAAAATTTCCTTTTTTGCCTCACTCCGTTTCGAGTGCTAGTATATTTGGACAAGTTGGAGATATCCTTATCGCATTGAATGCAATTCATCTAAAAACCTTGGTTTCGAACTACTAAAAGTATAGCAGGCTTGACAAGGCTAGTCTTCGATGTTACAGTCTTTCGAAACCACAAATTATGCACCGCTAGCTCAATTGGTAGAGCGGGGGACTTTTAATCCCAAGGTTCCGAGTTCAAGTCTCGGGCGGTGTACTACATGCGCCTCTAGCTCAATTGGCTAGAGCAGGACCCTCTTAAGGTCAAGGTTCTGGGTTCGAGTCCCAGGGGGCGTACCATTAG
>JAHDEE010000310.1 GCA_020629005.1 Chitinophagales bacterium | reverse complement strand
GTTGTCCCGGCTTTCACTTTATCCTTTAATTCTACCCTAACTTTGCTGCCTAATGGTAGGAATAGATCTACGCGAGAGCCAAATTTGATAAAGCCCATTTCTGTACCCTGCAATACCTGCTGGCCTTCTTCGACGTAGTTTTCGATCTTGCGGGCTAGCTTTCCAGCGATTTGACGAACGAGAATCTCCATTTCCTGTGCATCGTCCTGAATCACTGTGGTAAATCTTTCATTCAAGGTAGATGACTTTGGATGCCAGGCTACCAGATAATTACCAGGATGATACTTTGAGTAGACCACCTTACCTCCAATCGGATTTCGATTGACATGTACATTGGTTGGAGACATGAATATCGATACCTGTAGTCGCTTGTCATTGAAGTATTCCGGCTCTTCGACTTCTTCGATAGCGACAATTTTCCCATCGGCAGGAGCCAAGATCAGGTTGTTGTTCTTGATCTCCGGCACAAACTTGGGTAAGCGGAAGAAGTAGGCGATAAACAAGAAAAAGAAAATTGAAACACCCAACAGCACTTTTAAAGCCAATGCATATTGAGCAAACAAACTCCAGGCCGTGATATTGAGTATTATCACAAATAGCAAGGAGGCAAAAACAAATTTATATCCCTCTCGGTGTATGGTAATCATTGATTGTTCATTTATCAGGCTTTTGCCTGTCTGGCGCAAAGCTGAGCTACTATGGCCGCGCATTGGCCTATTATTGCCCGAAAGTACTATAACGTTCGGAGACTGCTTGGCTGTATGGGCAAAATCAGCTTTCAGCCGACTCTTTGCTTTAGCAAATTGAATATTTCTAGCGTCAAAATGGTATTAGTTCCAAATCCGGCTCAAATATAAGAACGAAAAAACAAATGGAAGGCAGAAGATTAAGGCATCAAAACGATCGAGCAATCCTCCATGATAGGGTAACAAAGTACCGGAGTCCTTTACTTTGACACTTCGCTTGAAAGTGGATTCAACCAGATCGCCCAAGCCTCCAAATATGATAACCAACACCGCAACGCCCATCCAGTTCACAAGACTCAGATGGCCGAGCACTTTCCAGATTAGGACAGCAGCCAATAGGGTGCCAATCCCTCCTCCTCCGCTGCCTTCCCAGGTCTTGTTGGGCGATACGCGTGGAAACAGCTTAGTCTTACCGATTTTACGACCTACTAAATAGGCAAAGGAATCATTGGCCCACACCAGGAGCAAGGTGCCCAAAAGTATGTTGGGTTGAAAGCTTCCATTGATCCACACCAGGGCATTCGCCAATGCCATACTTAGGCAAGTATAGACCAAACCGAGTAGCTGCATGGCCACTCTTCCAAAAGGACTTTCGCTTACGATGAAGAGCTCCTTCAGAATCAATAAGAAAGCCATCAAGAGCAAGAAGACAAGATAATACACCGGAACCCAGCCCAGTAGAATGCCAGCGACAATTCCATAGCTAATGCCACCAAGAGCTGTCATCCCGGCAATAGAGGTGGAGCTGTCTGCTTTGTAAAAATCCGACTTAGCCGCCATACGTAGAAACTCATAATACGAGCCTGTTGCAATCAAGCCGAATAACAAGAAGAAGCTGTAGCTGCTATGGTAGATACCAGCAAACATTACGATTGCCAATACAATTCCAGTGAGGATTCTACCTTGAAGAGTGGTCATGATTTTGCGGTACTAGTGAGTGCTTTGCTTTTTGATGTTTCGCCAGCGTATTCTGTTCTTGTTATTGTGAAGCCAGCAGATCTTCCTTATTCCGATTGGCAAAGATGCGGTAAAAGAGCGCTGTCAGTAGAATCAGGGCTACGGCAGAGAACAGAACTGCTGGTAGGGGTACTTGCTCAACCGTCTCAATATCTGTCTCCAACATGTCCAGATCATAGAGGTAGGCCAACAGCACCTGTGAGCCATTGTTGACAAAATGCGCGATGATCGGGTACCAGAGATTTCCACTCCAGTAGAAAAGATAACCAAAGAGTGCTCCAAGAAACATTCGCGGCAGGAAGCCGTAAAACTGGAAGTGAATAAAACTAAAGATAGCTCCACTCAGCCAGATGGCCACATGTGGGTTCTTCATCCAGGAGACCAAGAGCTTTTGTAGTCCCCCACGAAACAAGATTTCTTCACAAATTGCGGGCATCACAGCAGCGGTAACCATTGTCAACAGTAGTTCGCCTATCCCATTCATATTCAGCAGCGATCGCGTCATCTGCTCCGCACTATCTTCTGCACTCCGCATCATGGTTTCCAGCCAGGCCAATGATTCCGGCATTACCAGCATGTCGTTGATCTGCTTCAGAAAGGCCAAAGTAGGATATGACAACAATGCAATCAATCCGGCTACTAGTACGGCCAAAAAGATCAGCCCTCCTTTCATGTCCAGAAAGGAGAAGTCCCGACCTTTCATATAACTGAACACAAGTCCCGGCAGTGCAAATGCGCCAAAGGTCATCATGATCTGAGCTCCACGTATGATGTTCAATTTGCCAGAACTCAGATCCCCTGATGTCATATCACTCAAGGAGACGCCCATCACTTCAAGCAGCCCCGCAACCAAAGATTGACTGAGCCCGAAGCAAATAAGAAAGATGAACAGTAACCACATGAGTTGCAAGCCCATTGGCTTCTGGTTAAATACGGCTGGATTTCCTACTGACATAGTACTGTTCTGATGTTGGGCGGGGAAATTACGGCTTTATGGTACTAAATCCTATTAGAGTCAAGGGCTTTAACCTTTGTGCCGGTCAATGGCCAATTTCAATACTAAGCTTAGTTCCACGTATTCATGGCTGATTATTATGGCGTGCCCCTCCGCCGTCTGTGCATGTCATTCCCCAGCCGTAGGGACAAATATATTTGTCCCTACGGCTGGGGAATGACATGCACAGACGGCGGAGGGGCACGCCATAATAATCAGCCATGAATACGTGGAACTAAGCTTAGTATTGAAATTGGCCATTGACCGGCACAAAGGTTAAAGCCCTTGACTCTAATAGGATTTAGTACCATAAAGCCGTAATTTCCCCGCCCAACATCAGAACAGTACTATGTCAGTAGGAAATCCAGCCGTATTTAACCAGAAGCCAATGGGCTTGCAACTCATGTGGTTACTGTTCATCTTTCTTATTTGCTTCGGGCTCAGTCAATCTTTGGTTGCGGGGCTGCTTGAAGTGATGGGCGTCTCCTTGAGTGATATGACATCAGGGGATCTGAGTTCTGGCAAATTGAACATCATACGTGGAGCTCAGATCATGATGACCTTTGGCGCATTTGCACTGCCGGGACTTGTGTTCAGTTATATGAAAGGTCGGGACTTCTCCTTTCTGGACATGAAAGGAGGGCTGATCTTTTTGGCCGTACTAGTAGCCGGATTGATTGCATTGTTGTCATATCCTACTTTGGCCTTTCTGAAGCAGATCAACGACATGCTGGTAATGCCGGAATCATTGGCCTGGCTGGAAACCATGATGCGGAGTGCAGAAGATAGTGCGGAGCAGATGACGCGATCGCTGCTGAATATGAATGGGATAGGCGAACTACTGTTGACAATGGTTACCGCTGCTGTGATGCCCGCAATTTGTGAAGAAATCTTGTTTCGTGGGGGACTACAAAAGCTCTTGGTCTCCTGGATGAAGAACCCACATGTGGCCATCTGGCTGAGTGGAGCTATCTTTAGTTTTATTCACTTCCAGTTTTACGGCTTCCTGCCGCGAATGTTTCTTGGAGCACTCTTTGGTTATCTTTTCTACTGGAGTGGAAATCTCTGGTACCCGATCATCGCGCATTTTGTCAACAATGGCTCACAGGTGCTGTTGGCCTACCTCTATGATCTGGACATGTTGGAGACAGATATTGAGACGGTTGAGCAAGTACCCCTACCAGCAGTTCTGTTCTCTGCCGTAGCCCTGATTCTACTGACAGCGCTCTTTTACCGCATCTTTGCCAATCGGAATAAGGAAGATCTGCTGGCTTCACAATAACAAGAACAGAATACGCTGGCGAAACATCAAAAAGCAAAGCACTCACTAGTACCGCAAAATCATGACCACTCTTCAAGGTAGAATCCTCACTGGAATTGTATTGGCAATCGTAATGTTTGCTGGTATCTACCATAGCAGCTACAGCTTCTTCTTGTTATTCGGCTTGATTGCAACAGGCTCGTATTATGAGTTTCTACGTATGGCGGCTAAGTCGGATTTTTACAAAGCAGACAGCTCCACCTCTATTGCCGGGATGACAGCTCTTGGTGGCATTAGCTATGGAATTGTCGCTGGCATTCTACTGGGCTGGGTTCCGGTGTATTATCTTGTCTTCTTGCTCTTGATGGCTTTCTTATTGATTCTGAAGGAGCTCTTCATCGTAAGCGAAAGTCCTTTTGGAAGAGTGGCCATGCAGCTACTCGGTTTGGTCTATACTTGCCTAAGTATGGCATTGGCGAATGCCCTGGTGTGGATCAATGGAAGCTTTCAACCCAACATACTTTTGGGCACCTTGCTCCTGGTGTGGGCCAATGATTCCTTTGCCTATTTAGTAGGTCGTAAAATCGGTAAGACTAAGCTGTTTCCACGCGTATCGCCCAACAAGACCTGGGAAGGCAGCGGAGGAGGAGGGATTGGCACCCTATTGGCTGCTGTCCTAATCTGGAAAGTGCTCGGCCATCTGAGTCTTGTGAACTGGATGGGCGTTGCGGTGTTGGTTATCATATTTGGAGGCTTGGGCGATCTGGTTGAATCCACTTTCAAGCGAAGTGTCAAAGTAAAGGACTCCGGTACTTTGTTACCCTATCATGGAGGATTGCTCGATCGTTTTGATGCCTTAATCTTCTGCCTTCCATTTGTTTTTTCGTTCTTATATTTGAGCCGGATTTGGAACTAATACCATTTTGACGCTAGAAATATTCAATTTGCTAAAGCAAAGAGTCGGCTGAAAGCTGATTTTGCCCATACAGCCAAGCAGTCTCCGAACGTTATAGTACTTTCGGGCAATAATAGGCCAATGCGCGGCCATAGTAGCTCAGCTTTGCGCCAGACAGGCAAAAGCCTGATAAATGAACAATCAATGATTACCATACACCGAGAGGGATATAAATTTGTTTTTGCCTCCTTGCTATTTGTGATAATACTCAATATCACGGCCTGGAGTTTGTTTGCTCAATATGCATTGGCTTTAAAAGTGCTGTTGGGTGTTTCAATTTTCTTTTTCTTGTTTATCGCCTACTTCTTCCGCTTACCCAAGTTTGTGCCGGAGATCAAGAACAACAACCTGATCTTGGCTCCTGCCGATGGGAAAATTGTCGCTATCGAAGAAGTCGAAGAGCCGGAATACTTCAATGACAAGCGACTACAGGTATCGATATTCATGTCTCCAACCAATGTACATGTCAATCGAAATCCGATTGGAGGTAAGGTGGTCTACTCAAAGTATCATCCTGGTAATTATCTGGTAGCCTGGCATCCAAAGTCATCTACCTTGAATGAAAGATTTACCACAGTGATTCAGGACGATGCACAGGAAATGGAGATTCTCGTTCGTCAAATCGCTGGAAAGCTAGCCCGCAAGATCGAAAACTACGTCGAAGAAGGCCAGCAGGTATTGCAGGGTACAGAAATGGGCTTTATCAAATTTGGCTCTCGCGTAGATCTATTCCTACCATTAGGCAGCAAAGTTAGGGTAGAATTAAAGGATAAAGTGAAAGCCGGGACAAC
>JAHDEE010000309.1 GCA_020629005.1 Chitinophagales bacterium | reverse complement strand
GGCTAAATTATTTAAACTTAAATAGAACCAATCAACCCTGCTGCGATCGGGGCTAGGTAGCGAGGTCTGGTCGGCGCTCGGCTATCTTTTTTTTTGGGTGACTCATTCCGTTAATCGGTCTTGGATCAAAATTCACATTCCTCTGGTAGAGACGCAAAGCGTGCGTCTAAAGCAAGCGATAAAAGAAGCCATGTAGAGAAAGTTCACGAACTTTCTTTAAAATACTGTTGCTAAGGCCGATGTTGCCCTTGCCACGAAAGCACCTACACCGAGAAAATAGCTTGTGAAAAAGGCCAGCTACAAAAAAACAAATCCAACAAGCACTTGCCGAACAAGAAAGATCTTGACATCAAAACTGAATGAATCAGTGAAAACCGCCAGTTTTGAATTTTACTATCTTACAGGCCTATTGCAATTGGGCGATAGGTCCAATACTCAAAGTCACAACCACAATATTTTTCATTAGATATGAGCAATCAATTTGCCGAAGTCTCTTTCACGAATCAACAGAATCCCAATTCCTTTTTTGACATTGTAAAGGTAGAGGATTTAATGAAAAAAGAGCTTGATCACGACATTGGAGAAAATCACATGGTGAAATTCTACATTATTTTTTTTGTTTATAAAGGAAATGGAACACACTGCATCGATTTTGTTGATTACAAATATGAGCAAGGAACTGTCTTTTTGATTGGAAAAGGACAGATCCACAAGTTCTTTCGCAACAAGGATGTTCGAGGCTACTTGCTGATTTTTACTGAGGAGTTTATTATCAGTCACCTAAATCAACTCGAAGCTTCAAAGACGATGCAATTGTTCAACGATTCTTTGACTTTCCCCAAGATTGGATTCAACGATAAGTCTGAGTTTAGCGACTTTACTGTCTTGGTGAAGCATATGGAAATGGAATACAACATTAGAGATGATTTTTCTATAGGAATTACTCGAAGTGTGCTACATATTGTGATCACCAAGCTGTTTCGAATCAAAGGGAAGAACAGCAGTTTGATCATGGTAAGAAAGTACATGCCACAGTTCTTTGAGTTTCAAAATTTGGTGGAAGCAAACTGTTTAGAAATCAGAAAAGTAGGCTTTTATGCAAAGAAGCTTAATGTTTCCACTAAGACGCTCAACAATATCGTCAGCGAAGTGGCTCATACATCCGCAAAAGTATTTATTGACGAGAGAGCTATTATGCAAGCAAAAAGGTTGTTAATCAGCACAGGACTTTCGGTGAAAGAGATCGCCTACAAATTTGGGTTTGGCAATCCATCAAATTTTATTAAATACTTTCGAAAAAATACAGGCACCTCTCCTCAAACGTTTCGCTCAGAACATTAGGGATTTTCCCATTTTGATAATTATTTGGAAGAAAAGTACTGTCTTGTGAGTGTCCTTTCGCCATATCTTTGGCGTATTTCTTGGACGATTTAGTGAATCTGATCAGGCTTCGGAACTCGGGTTTGAGTATGTCACTATTTCCATAGTCCATTTAAACCTTCAAACTCACACTTATGAAGAATATTACTTTTCTGGTGGCAATAGTCCTCTTTTTCTGTCAGCAAAGCAGCGGACAAAATATCCCAGAAATCCTCAATACTTCCGATGAAGATTTCTACCCTGAAGATATTACCATAGTCAATGACATTGCTTATGTGAGTGGCTTGGGTGACGGTACAGTCAAGATGTTTGATCTGAGTCAGGCAAATCCAGCTGGGGAGACCTTTGCAGAAGCGGAAGAAGGGTATACACAGGCTTGGGGTCTGAAAAGTGATGGCACGGTATTGCTGAGTATCTTAGACAATGCTGATTTTACTGGTGGAGCTCCTGGTCCAAGTAAGTTGGTGGAGTATGATCTTGCCAGTGGCGAAAAGACAGGGGAGTGGGATTTGCCATTAGGCGCGATAGGCCATACAGTGTCAATTGTAGATGGCAAATACTATGTGACAGATTTTGGCAGCCCTCGAATTTTCGAGGTTGATCCAGTGAATGATACAGTCAATGATAACTGGTTTAGCAGTCCCGATTGGGATCCAGGCATCAGTGGCATTGGTGGGACGATCTACAATAATGAGGGAGCATTTTATGTATCTCAAGGAAACAAGTTGTGGTACCTTCCAATCATGAATGGAGCTCCAGGGACACTTCAGGAGGTTAGCGTTGAAGGTCTGGACATTATTGATGCAGATGGTATTTCCTGGGACGATAGCCAAAACACGCTTTACTATGCCACAAACGATACCGGAGATCCAGCCAACGTTGGAACGGTGTACAAGTTGGTCTTTTCTGATGAGACGACAGCTACTGGCAGTATTGTCGCTACAGGATTGGATGATTCCTCCGGATTGTGGTATTACGAGTTGGATGGGGAAGCCTACGTATTTGTCCTTGAATCTCAATTTGGAGCTTTGTTTGGTATTAACGGATTTGAACCTCCATTTAACATTGAAATTATTTCGCTTAACTCACTCGAGAGCCTTAGTACTTCCGATGAAGATTTCTTCCCTGAAGATATTACCATAGTCAATGACATTGCTTATGTGAGTGGCTTGGGTGATGGTACAGTCAAGATGTTTGATCTGAGTCAGGCAAATCCAGCTGGGGAGACCTTTGCAGAAGCGGAAGAAGGGTATACACAGGCTTGGGGTCTGAAAAGTGATGGCACGGTATTGCTGAGTATCTTAGACAATGCTGATTTTACTGGTGGAGCTCCTGGTCCAAGTAAGTTGGTGGAGTATGATCTTGCCAGTGGCGAAAAGACAGGGGAGTGGGATTTGCCATTAGGCGCGATAGGCCATACAGTGTCAATTGTAGATGGCAAATACTATGTGACAGATTTTGGCAGCCCTCGAATTTTCGAGGTTGATCCAGTGAATGATACAGTCAATGATAACTGGTTTAGCAGTCCCGATTGGGATCCAGGCATCAGTGGCATTGGTGGGACGATCTACAATAATGAGGGAGCATTTTATGTATCTCAAGGAAACAAGTTGTGGTACCTTCCAATCATGAATGGAGCTCCAGGGACACTTCAGGAGGTTAGCGTTGAAGGTCTGGACATTATTGATGCAGATGGTATTTCCTGGGACGATAGCCAAAACACGCTTTACTATGCCACAAACGATACCGGAGATCCAGCCAACGTTGGAACGGTGTACAAGTTGGTCTTTTCTGATGAGACGACAGCTACTGGCAGTATTGTCGCTACAGGATTGGATGATTCCTCCGGATTGTGGTATTACGAGTTGGATGGGGAAGCCTACGTCTTTGTCCTTGAATCTCAATTTGGAGCTTTGTTTGGTATTAACGGATTTGAACCACCGTTCAATATCGAGATTATTTCTTTGACAGCTGCTAATTGTAGTGCTTTGGATGAAGTGCAATTGAACACTGTGTGTAGCGCCGATAATACCAGCTATGAGGTCATTGTCAGTGGCTCATCAGACTATGTTTTGATTGACAACAACTCAGGAGAGACCTATTCCGTTAGTGGGAATGTCACGCTTGGTCCTTTTGATGCTTCTGAGGTCTACGATTTCACCATCAGCTTGGACACCCAACTGGAATGTAGCCAAACTTACAGCGGCAGCGTCGCCTGTGTGACTGTATCTGTGGAGCTCTTGTCCTTTGTTGGTTCGGCGGAGGAGAGTGCCAATCTCCTTAGCTGGCAAACTGCAAGTGAAATAGAGACGGATTATTTTGTTTTAGAGCGTTCTGACGATGGCTCGGATTTTTCGGAACTCGCAAGAGTCGCTGCAAAAGCGGGGACACATTCGAGAGCTAGCTATTTCTTTGCCGATAGCGAGAATCTGAAAGGCGTCCTGTACTATCGCTTGTCCGAAATCGAGCAGTCTGGAACTACAAAAGTGGTTTCGAACGTACTAACAATAGAGCGAGATTTTGTGGACTTTGAGATAGTTTCAATTTCACCAGTTCCAGTATCAACGGACTTGCAAATCTCTCTATCATCGAGCAAGGATGATTTTCTCTACTGGTTTACTTGCGACCTTACAGGTAAAGTGGTGGATAGTGGTCAGCAAGACATTCCTGCAGGTTTCAGCGAGTTTTATATACCTGTAGGCGATTATGCCAAAGGAGCATATCAACTATTGTTGTCAGATGGTGAGCAAAATCATAGTGTCAAGTTTATACGTTAGTTGGCGGCAAAGTATTTTGTAATCCAATAAAATGAGGTAGAATATAAATGTATATGAATAATAAAATCGGTGTTTTTTGTTTCGTTTTTTTTCTCTTGAGTCTTTCTGGCTTTACTGCAAATGAACAATCTAAATCTTCAATGATCAGCATGACAATAATGGAAGTGACCACTTTCAATATCAAACCAAGTGCAGACGCTGCTGAATTTGCCAAGCGTGATGCACAAGTGGCAGCTAATTTCACAAGCAAGCAACCGGGTTTTATCAAACGCCAAAGTGCTGTAAATGAATCGGGAAACTACGCAGTAGTGGTTTATTGGAAGACCAATGCAGATGCAGATGCTTCTATGAGCAAGTTTATGAGCGATGGCTCAATAGCTGACTATGCACAGATGATTGATGGGCCCAGCATGAAGATGACCAGATATACTTTGGAAAAAGCATTCGATGCGGAAACTAGTCGATTTGTTGAAATCATGGAATATGCGGTGAAACCGGGCACTGATATGTCCAGTTTTGATGCTCTAAATCAAAGAGTTGAGACAGATTTTACAGGTAATAGATATGGCTTTGTCCAACGTCTTACTGGTGTTAACGAGGCAGGCAAACAAATTGTGGCCGTTTATTGGGCCAGTAAGGCAAGTTCAGATGCCTCCATGCAAGCATTTATGAATGCACCTGTAGCAAAGGAATTCATGCAACATATGGACCAGTCTACTATTGCAATGGGAAGGTATTCACTTCTCAATTTGGGCTTGACCAAGAAAGAGAAGGCAGTTGCACTGCTCAACAGTTTTAACACAGGTGATCAAACGCCGATTTCCTACATTAACCCAAGTAAATACATTCAGCACAACTTATCGGTGGGTGATGGATTGGAAGGCTTCGGTGCTGTAATGCAACATGGCCCACCGGGAGGATTTAGAGCGGAAGTACATCGCGCATTCGAAGATGGTGACTATGTATTCACGCATACAGAATACGACTTTTTCGGCCCCCAAGCTGGTTTCGATATCTTCCGCTTTGAAGATGGATTAATCGTAGAACATTGGGATAATCTCCTTCCTGTTGTAGAGGAAACGGCAAGTGGTAGAACTCAGTTTGATGGTGCGACCCAGATAGTAGATTTTGATAAGACGGAAGATAATAAGGCAGTTGTCAAAGACTTTTATGAGACTGTTGTGATAGGAGGAAACTTTGATCGCATGCCATCGTACTTTGAAGGTGATGCTTACTTACAACACAACCCGATGCTGCCTGATGGCCTTTCTGGATTCTTGAATGGAGTCAAGAAGATGGCGGAACAAGGTGCAGTCATGCGTATGGATAAACTACATATAGTGCTAGGAGAAGGTAACTTTGTGTTGACCGTTTCGGAAGGTTCGCTGGGAGATAAACCCTATGCCTATTATGATCTGTTTAGACTGGAAAATGGAAAGATTGCTGAGCATTGGGATGTAATGGCTGAGATTCCAGCACAGTCTGAATGGAAGAACGATAACGGCAAGTTCAATTTCTAGCTTATACAATTTAGACTATAAGAGTAAGCCCTATATCTGCTTTTGCCATCTTGTCCC
>JAHDEE010000050.1:2932-32905 GCA_020629005.1 Chitinophagales bacterium | reverse complement strand
CGTAGGTCGCTGTTTTGAAAGACTTTCTGATCAGTAAGTATACAGTTACTCTTTGCGCTGTGTGCACGGCGGGATGCTGTTTCAAAATAGCCCCGGGCGACGAGGAAATGAGGTGCCAGTATGCCGCGACGAATGCCCAGCAGTGCAGGCTCGTAGCCTGCGGAGAGACTGCAATGCTGGAGCATGAGTAGGCAGACTGGTACCGAATTGGAACAAAGCACGGGTCTGCCCTTTACGCGTTGGAATTGGCTTCGCTTCAAATAATAATCAATGAGAATGGCGTTCATCATTAGCGCAATCCTCTTCTACCTCCGCCACAAAATCCTGAATGATGGTCACAGCTTCTGCAGGATTAACCATGTGGAATAAATGCTCCCTAAACAAATCCGTTTCTTCCGTATTTGTAACATCAATGATCTTTGTTATGCCATCGTCATAATGTCTAAAAACGAACTTGGCAATGGCGTCGCGCTCGCTTTTCAATATCCAAACCGGGATACCCAACTTGACAATATTACCCAGGCCCACCTGCTCATCGAAAGTTTCCGACTCCAACAGAGCCGAATGCAATTGAATAAAAAATAATTTAGATGGCAGTCGATTCAGCGCCTTTTGAATGGGAATTCGGTTGAGATGTGGCAAGGAGTCAAGTCCCGTCATCATGCGAATGATTTGGGTCCTCAAGGCTTCCCAGACCTTACGTCGCAGTTTGGAATCTTTCTTCACCGCCAACTCCGTAAGTCGTATGGCATTCTTTCTTGTGCGCTCTTTACTATTTAGGCGAACAAACATCAGCGCCGAACGGAACATCGTTTTTTCAATCAAATTATTGCTCTTGGCCGCACCAGGTACAATCACACTCTTGAGGAATCCTTTGTATGCATGCTTGGCCTCTTCCCCAAAAAATGGATTTGCTCCTATCCTACCGCAAAGATATTTCTTGATGTTTTTGAGCTTCCTTAAATCCCGATTGATCATCAGAAAGTATATATTCCCCATCGAATGATCAAATATGTACACAGGATGCCCCTTTGAACCAAAATAGCCTACAACTGCATCGATATTGTTAACCACATGCGTGGAGTAACGATTGATCGGAAGCTGATCCGGTATAGAGCCATAGTGCATGGCAGCGGCAATGTACCTCCGCACAGGCATCTCGGCTAGTATTGCATCATAAGAGTTGAGTCCCATGAAGCCATGGATCAACAGGATGACTGGCAGTTTCTTCTTGCTGTCTTCACTGTAAGGTCGTGCAACATCGATCTTAATCTCGCTCATCCCAAAGATAGAGCGGCGCTTGACTACCACCTGTGGCCAGGTGAGCGAATCGGAGTCCACGTGAACGGTCATTCGTTTCTCAACCTCTTCCATGTGTCGAAGAAAACTGGGGCTCTCATCAGGCAATCCCGTGCGCCGCAAGAGACGCGCCAATGCACGCCGCTTTTCTGACTTAGTAACTATGAATGCGATTCTGCCAGATTTGCACAAAGCAGAAGGGGTAATGGTAATTTCCTGCTGCTTTCGATCATTGATGATGGTCGCGATCTCTTCGGATTCAAATGCCTCAGAATTGCGACTGATTCCAGCAACCCGGCCAGCAGAATCCATAGCCAGAAACACGTAGTCCATTCCTTGCTTATTGTGCAATTCCAGGTAATCATATACCTTACTTTGGAATCTTGGCAGGAATTTCTCCAGTTCGGTCCTGCGGACTTCAGCACCGAGAATATTGTCTCTGGTAAGGTAACCACGACGCAGCAAGGCGGCCAAAAAAGCTCCGGCATCCATCACCTTTTTCAGGTCTCTTTGCCGTCTTAAAGGAGTATTGATAAAAGTATAAGTAATCTGCTTTGGTCGCTTTATGTCGTCATAATGCTCCAGAATGTACTCATAGGCTCCCGAAGGAGAGGTGCCATGCGACAGCCCGACAAAGATTTGCTTTCGACCCTTGGTCTTTCGGTTGGCAAACTTTATGAAATCCTTCCCGACCCCAATATCAAGTTCCTTACGGCTCTTGTAATATTTGAGCTTTGGCGCCCTGTATTCTTTTGGCAAATCAATCACCTCCTTTTCTCTAATCTTCATCTCTTGCTATGGCTTTAAAACCGAATAAGCTATAGCGGAATGTAATGCACTACACTGCAAGCTCCTTTCCAAAGGCCGCCGTGTTTGCAAAAATGTAAGCATGTGTAAACTACTACAAAACAAGCATAGACTTCAAACAATGTAGGCTAGTTTCGCTCTGGTCGCTTCAAAAGAAATTCCGCCGCGTGAAGATAGCAAGTTTAATGCGAATTCAGGCGTACAACAGCCGACCTCACAGCCGCATCAAATATCGCTAAGAGCTGAAAATCCTACAGATTAATGCCTAGCTTTGCCCGCATTTAAGTGCCGCTTATATGGTTAAGCTATTTGATTGGGACAGGCGCAAGAGTCAGATTGCCCTGGTGTTCTCACTACTGTTAACACTGCTGATTTACTATCTGCTGCATTGCTGCTATATACTGTACAATGGCGACGAATCCTGGACGCTTTCCAGGGTGTACCATTTCATTACAACAGGAAACAATTATGATACCGTATTCCGCGCAGTAGAGACGACTGATAGAGTTCAGCTCTTTGGTATTTCCTACAATTCGCTCACGGGCACCTTTCTAAACAGCTTTGGTTGGACCAAGACCAACGCCCATTTAGTCAGCATATTCTTCATTTTTTCCTCCTCGCTGGTCTGGTTTCATATTCTTCGCTGCCTTCGCTTTTCAAGCAGCCTATCCTGGGTGTTCGCGACCAGCATGCTACTTTTTCCGGCTTATTTTGGAGCTGGAAACATGGCTAGGACCGATGCAATGGTGCTATTTTTTGCCAGCAGCAGTTTGTATTGTTTCATCAGCGAACGCTATTTTTGGTCCGGCCTTCTTTTGATGATCGGAACGGAAGTACATATCATCGGTTCAATCGGCGCATTCTATATTCTCGCTTACTTTCTGTACGACCTTGGAAAATTTACCCGGCAACCTAAAGTTTTCCTGAAGATGTTGGCGACATTCAGCCTGGGTGCTTTGCTGGGACTCGCTTATTATCTTTTCTTACATCGACATGTCTTTTCGGTAGAACTGCTCTTGCATCTGCTCTTTTCGCACCGCGATAAAGGTCTGGAACTACCGAGCTATTTGCTGACCTATTTTGTGCAGCCTGAGTGGTATCTCCATGTAACTGAGCTGGTTCTGCTGCTAAGTATGATCGTACTATACCTATTCAAGAAAGCCTACAAAGGACACCGCTTCGTCTGGATATTCTTGCTGGTCCTGCTGGGTTCTACTTTTATACTCTCAAGGCCAAATCGGCTCTACATGCTCTTCTTGTTTCCGGCGCTGCACCTGGTCATTTTATATACTGCCGAACACTTGAAGATCTTGAAGACTTTCACGATTTGCCTTTATCTGGGCTTTGTGCTGCACTACGGCTGGATCTACAGCATGAATGGTTCCTACAATTTCCAAAATAGCATAGAGCAAATGCAAGCAGCGATGATCGACCCTGACATTGCAGTAGTTGGTGTAGCGGATGTTTGGCTCGCTGCCAAAGAACGCGATTTTCACCTGATATACAACACAATCAAAGATCTGCCGGAGCGAAACATCAAGGAGACTTACCTTGTTCAAACAGACTATATGCATCCGGAATCCTGGTCTATCGAGCTGGAACAGATGGCGATTGACCGAGGCTTTACCAAAGACCCACTATTGCAAAAGCGGCGAAAGCACTATCAGGACCAAATTGCTTACTTCAAGAATAATTACGACTGTCAACTCATTTCAGCCGACCGCTGCTATAAGCAGGATAGTCTGCGAATCTGGCATTGCACCAGATAAATGCCTTCAAAACATGCCGGAAGCAAAATCAAAGCAGCAATAGTTCCATTAGCAAAACTTTTGAAGTACCTTGTGTAGCCTTTGCCACTCTGGCGCCAGTACAAAACTGAAGCAAGCATGGAATTCAGCCACGAAGGATCAGCCGTTGATATATCTATTGTTGTACCTATTTACAATGAGCAAGAGGTCATTCCGGAGCTGCATGAGCGCCTGAGAGCTGCTGCATGTAAGATCAGTGATCGATATGAAATCATTTTCATAAACGACGGAAGCCGAGACAAATCGATGGTGGAGATTCGCAAAGTCGCTCGAAAAGATTCGCAGGTTTGCTACATCAATTTCAGTCGAAATTTCGGCCACCAAATCGCCGTTACAGCTGGTCTTGATGCCTGCCGTGGCAAGGTAGTAGTCATCATCGACGGTGACTTACAGGACCCTCCTGAGCTGATCCCGGAGATGTACGCAAAGTACAAGGAAGGCTATGATGTTGTATACGCTCAAAGAGGCGAACGCAAAGGTGAGACCTTTCTCAAAAAAGTAACGGCTGCAGCCTACTACAGAATCCTGAAGAGTCTAACAAGTATCGACATACCGCTGGATACGGGAGACTTCCGGCTCATAGACCGTAAGATCGTCGAGTATCTGCGCAAAATGCCGGAGCAAAACAAATTTATCCGTGGGCAAATTGCCTGGTTGGGTTTCAAATCTGCACCAGTGGTATTCAGTCGCGACGAACGCAAATACGGTGTCACAGGCTACTCTTTTGCAAAGCTGATGCGATTGGCCCTCGATGGCATCACCGGCTTTTCCAATGAGCCCTTACTCTTTGCAGCCAAGCTGGGAACTGCAGTTGCAGGAAGCTCCGTTTTGGTGGTGCTTTACGCCCTATACAGCTACTTCATTGCAGGTAACCCACCGGCCACCTGGTTGCCGCTGCTTGCCACGGCATTGTTTATCGGCGGTATTCAACTCATCGCTCTGGGCATCCTCGGAGAATACATTAGCAGAGTGAACAAGAACACGCTGCATCGCCCCCTCTATATCGTTGCCGAGACCAACACGCATAAAGACAATAGCGGCTCGTTCCTCCAGGCTACGCAAGTGTCGGAGAATGGATACGGCTATGCTAAGCCGGCAGCAGAAACGCTAAGCGACTAACAAACCAAGGCTTTCGCCGTTCGCAATTTCCAAGTGCAGAATAGCTTGAAATGAGATTTATATTTGGAGCGAGGCGACAGACCAGCGCGTAAACTGTCTCCCCGTGCTACGCTTGTATAAGCCAGCTATCTGCCTGTTCATGGTCAGGCCATAGGGTCTCTCCTATCGTCGAGCCCCTCTGGCCCGCCATTCACCACGGCAGCTAGCCGTCTTATACCGCTGCGCCCGCGGCTATTTTGCAGCAAGGGTGTTCCGCGGTTGGTTTTCTCTGATTGGTGGAGCCAACAAATAGCATCGTCAGGAGGATTGGCCCCGGGGGTATTTTGTCTCCCTTCCCGCATTGCTTCTAAGCCAATTCGAGCGCAATCTTCATCATATCAACATAAGACTTTTCCCGCTCCTCATGACCGGACACAGCACCAGTCTTGATGTTGTCGCTCACCGTCAGTATCGATAGCGCTTTTGCTCCTAGTCGTTTTGCCAGTGTAAATAGGATCTGGCTTTCCATCTCAACACCAAGGATACCGTGTTTCTCCCACTTATCCCAACGATGAGGATCATCGTCATAAAAGGTATTGGTACTGAAGATACTACCTTGATGCGTTTTGATATTCAGTCTTTGCGCAGCTTCATGTGCCTTTAAGAGCAACTCGAAATCAGCAGTAGCCGCAAAGTGCATTCCTTCAAAATAAGCAATATTGGCCCCAGAATCTCCAGAAGCACTCATCGCAAGAATCACCTGACCTATACTCAGGTTCTCTTGAATAGCACCGCATGTACCTACCCTTATGAGATTCTTAACACCATACATCTTGATCAGCTCGTTGACGTAAATACTTGTGCTGCCCATTCCCATACCAGAGCCCATTATGCTCACTCGTTTGCCCTGATAAGTACCCGTGAAACCCAACATGTTTCTCACTCTGTTGAAACACTTTACGTCTTCGAGCATGGTGTCGGCCACGTGCTTGGCTCGTAAGGGATCTCCTGGCAATAATATGGTTTCGGCAACTTCTCCTGGTTCGGCTTCTATATGTACACTGCCCATAGCTTAATGTTTTAAAGGTTTGTTAATGCACTGGATTAGGCCCCGTAAGGAATCCAAATGTTCTTGATCTCGCTGGCTCTTCGAAGTAAGTCCTCTCCTGCGGAATATTGCTCATTTCCCCAGTCCCGGAACTGACCATAATTCACCCAGGTACGCTTCATGTTCTCAGCAGAATTCAATTCCACCATTTTCGAACCCTCAGCAGATCCAAAGTACCATATACCCTCCACATCATCATGTTTGGACAGCACATCTGCGAGTTCGTCTTTGCCACCAGTCACGATATTGATGGTTCCAGGAGGCACGTCCGAAGTCTCCAAGACCTGGTAGAGATCTGTAGCTGAAAGAGGATACTTTTCAGATGGAACAACCACAACTCTGTTACCCATTGTGATGGCAGGAATTACAGTTGAAATGAAGCCAAGCAACGGAAAGTCATCCGGACACAATATGGCTAACACACCGATCGGCTCCGGCATAGCCAAAGTCACATTCATATGTGTGGTATGGTGCACTCTTCCATCGTACTTGTCCGCATAAGCAGCATAAGTAAACAAGCGCTTTATCGATTCTTCGACTTCCCAATTAGCATCTTTGTCAGAGACATTGGTCATCGCTTTGATCCTTGCAGCGAATTCTGATTTACGTGCTTCAAGGTTTTCAGCAAGATAGTACAGTACCTGAGCTTTTTTGTGGCCTGTCATCGATGGCCATTTCTTCCCTGCATGCGCTGCCTCGACAGCATTTCTAATATCTTTGCGGTTACCCTTAGACACCTCTCCTATCAACTGACCAGCTGGACTCATAACTGAGCTACTATAGCCTCCATCCGGACGGGCTTGCTTACCACCATAATACATCTTGGCAGTTCGGTCAATGCTTCCGTTCAGAGCTGTCTTGTTTGCTTTTCCATTCTTAGATGCTGCAGGAGCAGGATAAAACGACTTCTTTGACAGGCTGTTTCCAACTTTTGGTTTCAGATATTCTATAAGTCCTTCACGGCCTCCTTCTCGTCCGTATCCGGACTCCCGATAACCTCCAAAACCAGAAGCTGCATCAAATACATTTGTACAATTGATCCACACAGTTCCAGCATTCACCTGCGGGGCGATGTCTAAAGCAAGATTGATGTTCTCGGTCCAAATACTGGCAGCCAGTCCATAAATCGTGTTGTTGGCCAATTTTACCGCTTCGGTATGTGTTCTAAAGGTCATAGCTACCAGCACGGGACCAAAGATCTCAACCTGAGCAATTGAAGAGGAAGGAGAAACATCTGTAAACATCGTTGGCGGATAGAAGTACCCGTCTTTCGGACATGCCCAGGAAGGTTGCCACAGCGTACTGCCTTCTTCAACCCCTTTAGCGACAAGATCTTCGATAGTCTTCAGCTGAACCGGCGCCACGATAGCGCCTATATCGATGCCCTTGTCCAGAGAAGTCCCAATT
The DNA here is from genome assembly GCA_020629005.1 of Chitinophagales bacterium. Classification (GTDB taxonomy): domain Bacteria; phylum Bacteroidota; class Bacteroidia; order Chitinophagales; family UBA2359; genus JAHDDV01. The sequence continues at coordinate 25,378 of JAHDEE010000050.1, read as the reverse complement.
CTCAACTTCTCCATTCTGGCACGGATCTTTTTGTACAGTTTATCGGCTACACTTTCTTCAACCAGCAAACGCGAACCTGCACAGCAGACCTGCCCCTGATTGAACCAAATGGCATCCACGACACCTTCCACCACGCTGTCAAGATCCGCATCCTCAAATACAATGAATGGCGATTTACCTCCAAGCTCAAGAGAGAGTTTCTTACCACTGCCTGCCGTAGCTCTTCTGATGATCTTTCCAACATCGGTCGAACCAGTGAAAGCAATCTTTTTTACATCCTTGTGATCCACCAGAGCCGATCCAGCTTTGGCGTCTCCTGTGATAATATTGACTACGCCTTTGGGTAAACCAATTTGATCACAAATTTCAGCAAACAACAGAGCAGTCAGGGAGGTAAATTCGGCTGGCTTCAACACGACCGTATTTCCCATTGCAATCGCAGGTGCAATTTTCCACGCCAGCATTAGCAGCGGGAAATTCCAGGGAATAATCTGCCCAACTACGCCAATCTCTTCGTAATCTTTGAGATCAGAATCTCTCAGTTGAGCCCAACCCGCATGATGATAGAAGTGCCGGGCAACCAAGGGAATGTCGATGTCCCGTGTCTCGCGGATAGGCTTACCATTATCCATCGATTCAAGCACAGCGAACAGTCGCGAGTGCTTTTGAATTTGCCGTGCGATTGCGTAAAGATATCTCGCTCGCTTATGGGCTCCCAAGGCAACCCAGTCTGCCAAGGCTCCTTTAGCGGCCGCAACTGCCTTGTCTACATCCTTTGCAGTGGCATCGGCTATCTGCGCCAGCTGCTGTTCTGTAGAGGGACTGATACTGTCAAAGTACTTTGACTCTACAGGCTTGGTCCATTTTCCGTCTATATAAAGTTGGAACTTTCTTTTATGCTTATCGAGGAACTCATTGGCTGCGTTGGCGCTCTCAGGAGCTGGGCCATATTCCATACTTTCGAAGATTTCTTTGATTTTCATACTGTCTCTGCTTGTTGTGTTCTTAGGCCATCGGATGTCTGAAAGAAGCGGAATATCGCCCAGTGACAAAGTGTTCTAATTGTCGCTCGATGTCTCCGAGCAGGCTACTGGCTCCAAATCTGAAGAGGTCTGGCTTTAGCCAGTCGTCTCCAAGTTCTTCCTTCATCAGCACCAACCAATTAATGGCATCTTTTGCTTTTCGTATACCACCTGCAGGCTTGAAGCCAACTTTGTAACCTGTCAGCTCTTCGTACTCCCTGATGCATCTAATCATCACAAGACTTACGGCAATAGTTGCGTTAACACTTTCTTTACCTGTACTGGTTTTGATAAAATCGGAGCCAGCCATCATGCTAACCCAACTAGCGCGTGCAACCTTGCTGTATGTTGGAATCTGTCCGGTTGCCAGGATTGTTTTCATATGCGCATCACCGCAAGCCTCCCGGCAAGCTTTCACTTCTTTGTATAAGGCCTTCCAGTCTGCCTGCAAAACCAAATCCCTGCTCACTACGATGTCAATCTCTTTGGCACCGGCATTCACAGATAATTCAATCTGTTTAAGCTTTTCCTTTAGGGGAATTTTGCCCGCTGGAAAACCTGTAGACACAGCGGCAATTGGAATATTCGATCCTTCAAGCGATTGTACCGCTGTTGGAATAAGATTGTGGTAAACACAAACGGCACCCACTGTCAGACCATGATTTTGCATCTCAAGTTTCTCCAGCAAATCCTGCCTAACTGGTGATTTCGCTTTCGCGCAAAGTCGAATGACATTGCTCGGCGTATCATCACCTGATAAGGTCGTGAGATCTATCAGTGAGATTGCTCTTAGCAGCCAGGCCGCTTGCCACTGCTTCTTCACAGATCTCCGCTTGCCTACGGTAGCAGCTCTACGCTCCACGGCACTCTTGTTGATGTTGATCGACTGGAAGCATTCAGCATCAAAGGGAATGCCCTCATTGCGTTTGTGCTGATGCTGTAGCACGCTGCTTCTTGCAGTCCGAATCAATTTCTTTAGTCTCTTAGTTGCCATATTTATATTGTCAAATTGGAGTTTGCCCAAAAAGAGTAGCTCCTGATTTATCTCATTGTCTTTAATACTATTGGTTGCATCTTGGGCGCTGTGTCAGAAATATGATAAGCCTCATGCAAATGTTGCTCAGCGGCATCGAAACTACTTTCTGAATCACTGTATAATACCGCAAGGGTATCACCTTCAACTACCTGATCGCCGACTTTGTGCCTCAACAGTATACCTGCACCCAGGTCTATTTTGCTCTGTTTGTTTTCGCGGCCAGCACCCAGGCAAACAGAGGCTCTTCCAATTTTCATTGCATGCATCTCCGTAATGTACCCTGCTTTCCGAGCTTTGTAGCTACGACTATAGCTGCTGACTGGAAGCAGCTCAGGCTTATCAAGCATAGAGACATCCCCGCCCTGAGCCGCGATAAGCTCCTTAAACTTCTTCAAGCCGCTGCCATCATCAATCAGGGATTGAAGCAATTTTCGTCCCTCTTCGATTGAGGTCACGTGCTCCGCAAGCTTCAGCATTTCTGCACCAAGGCTCAAACATAACTCCTTCAACTCCGCAGACCCACCTCCTTTTAAGGTGTCGATAGCTTCTCTTACTTCCAAAGCGTTTCCAACAGTATAACCAAGGGGCTGATCCATCGCAGAAATGACCACTACGACTTTCCTGTCCATCTTTTGCCCAATCGTGATCATCGCTTCCGCCAATTTCTCCGCTTCGTCGATGGAATCCATGTAGGCACCTTTGCCCACCTTCATATCTATAACGATGGCATCCGCTCCGCAAGCCAGCTTTTTCCCCATGATACTGGACGTGATCAAGGAGTGATTATCCACAGTTGCAGTTACATCTCTAAGGGCATACAACTTCTTATCTGCCGGAACTAATTTCGCATTCTGCCCACAGATCGCAATATTGTGTTTCCGGATTCTTTCAATGAACTGCTCCTTGCTCATATCGACAGAGAATCCAGGAAAAGACTCTAATTTATCGATAGTCCCCCCCGTATGTCCTAGACCTCTTCCAGACATCTTCGCAACAGGTACTCCTGCTGCAGCAACCAGTGGCGCCAGAATCAAAGTGGTCTTGTCTCCCACGCCTCCTGTGCTGTGCTTGTCTACTTTCGCGCCCTCTATACTTGAAAGATCGATCTGCTCTCCTGACTTCAAGACAGCATCTGTCAACCAGGTAGTCTCTTCATCGTTCATCCCTCTAAAATAGATGGCCATCAAGAATGCACTGATTTGGTAGTCAGGAATCTCTTCACTGATCAAACCATCTATGACATGCTGGATTTCTTGCTGTGTCAAAGCCTTTCCATCCCTTTTTTTCTTGATTATTTGCTGCACGCAATTCGTTTTTTGAAATAAACGGGGGATAAAAGTAAGAAAAGCAAACTTAACATAGCAGAATAAGCAATGGCTTGCGCATTTCTGTCCAGCAAATAGCAGTCGTAAGAGCCAGTTGAGACTGAAACAAGCTGCCTATAACTATCTTTCGCTCCATTTCATCTCTTTTTCCGCCCACTTAGGCATCCAACTGTTTGTCACTGCACCGACTTCGTTTATCTTAGTCACAAACCCAAAATACTATGTTTAAACCCTTATGTCTATTTACCCTTCTGTTGCTCTTCAGTTGGCCGGCCCTGGCTCAAAACGAATTATCAGGCAGTATTGAAGATGAACGTGGGAAAGCGATATTCTTTGCCACAATTGCCTTGTACAGCGACGCTGACAGCAGCCTTGCGCGTGCTACTACCAGCGACGAAAAAGGAGACTTTCTTCTCGAAAATCTTACTGTGGGAGGTTTCTACCTCGAAGCGAGCATGCTCGGCTACGAGCCATTTAGCCTTAGCGGAATTAATGTACCTGCTGGTTCGGACAAGAAGCTAAAAGTCGTCTTGAGTGATGATGCCGTCTTGCTCAACACGATTGAAGTGAAAGAAAAGGCACCTTTGCTCGAGCAAAGAGCCGACAAGCTGGTTGTCAATGTTGAAAACAATATCACCAATACAGGAGGTAGCTTACTTGATGTGATGAAAAAGGTTCCTGGTATGCTGGTGATCAACGACCGCCTTTCGATGCCAGGCCTCGGCAACCCGACCATCTTGCTAAACGGGAAGAGCACTCAATATATGAGTGTCGAATCCTTGCTTCAGGACATGCCGGGAGAAAATATTAAACAGGTTGAAATTGTGCGACAGCCTGGAGCAGAGTATGAAGCTTCAGGCAGCGGACCTATCATCAACATCATTCTCAAAAAGAACTCACTGTTCGGTACCAATGGCTCGGTTTCACTGGGAATTGGGAAAGCAGAGCTTTGGGACTACAGCAGCTCAATCAATCTCAGCCATTACGCAGGTAAGATTAATGTACGTGCTAATCTTTCCGCTTCGCAAAATTCATATGTAGAGACCTTAGATATCAATCGACGATTGAGCAATATTTCTCCATTGGTCGATGGTGTCTACGATCAGTTTAACCGAGATGCCGCAAAACCTGTAACCTACAGCGGTAATGTCACCCTGGACTGGGACCTGACCACTCGTCATAGAATCGGGATGGAAACAAGCTACTACGACAATAGTCGTGCTTATACGGCAACCAATGTGACGAATGTAGACCTTACGCAGGACGAGTTAGCTGACTATCGGCTAGATACTGACAACATCCATGATGATGGATGGAAATACGGCTCCGTGAATCCTTATTATATATTTACGATTGACAGCAACGGTCAGAAACTGGCAGTCGATTTGAGTCTTGCTCGATACTCGGTAGACAACCTAAGTACCTTAATCACCAGCAACAGTATCTCCTCTGAACTAGCTGAACAACAAAGATACAAGCAACCTGGGAGTGCGGACATAATGGCTACGTCCATCGATTATACGCTGCCGCTCAGAAAGCAAGTTGATTTGAAGCTAGGAACGAAATATAGTATTGCAGATCTTGACAACGATCTACAATCTACTTTTCTGAATGAAGAAGGAGTCTGGGAGAACAATCTTTTGCAAAGCAATCATTACCTCTTCGAAGAAAAAATCTATGCCGGCTATGCCAAATTGACTTTCACGGAAAAGACCTGGTCAGGTACAGCAGGCCTGCGATATGAGCACAGCGAATCCGTTGGCAACTCCCTGACGATCGATTCGACACAATCACGAACGATTTCCAAGCTGTTTCCTAGCTTTAGTCTATCCAAAAAGATCACTGATGTGATCGGCGCAGGAATTTCTTACAGTTATCGAATTGACCGGCCGCGTTACTGGTCTTTAAATCCCTTTGTTTATTATCTAGACCCCTTCACCTTTGAGCAGGGAAATCCTTCCTTGAGACCTGAGTTAACCCACAGCAGTCAATTCAATTTGACCTATGAAGGTCAGCCCTTCTTTATTCTCGAGTATAAACTGAGTAAGGATGCTATAGTGGAAGTAACCCGACAGGAGGCAGATTCTGAAGAGGCTTCCAAGACCGATGTGAACTTTGACGACCGAAAGCTCTTTAGTGCCAGCTTATTCTTTCCACTTGAATTCATACCCAGTCTTGGAGGATATGGCGGGGTGATTTTGAGTCGCAATGAGTACGATTCGTTTTATGAAGGCCAAACTTTTGAGCGCTCCAAATGGAATACAACTGCATTTATTCAAGCCAACTTCCCAGTGGTCTGGGACATCAAGGCGGAACTTGGTGGCTGGTATACCAGTAGTTCTCAGGAAGGAATTTTTGCCGCCGAACATTTGTTTGGCACTAGCTTTGGACTTTCCAGGAAGTTTTTGGACAATAAGGCCAAGATGAGTCTAGGTGTGCAGGATTTCTATAACCGCTTCTGGCATGCCACAGTAGATTACCAGCAGGATATGCGAATCAAGTCCACCTGGCAGGCTCCGGAAGTATCTTTGAAATTTAGCTATAGGTTTGGCAACCAACATCTGAAAACTAAATCTAAGCATAAAGGCGCGGCATCAGAAGAAATCCGAAGAGCCACTTCAGGAAATTAAAATGAAGACACTCACCAGTGCGAGCAAGACTGCAGTGTTCAGAACCTGGATAGAATCCTGATCAATATTACCATTTCTTCAAGGCCAAAAATCTGCGCTCAAAGTAGTAGTAGGAAAAGTGGGCCAGTATCAGTGTAAGACTTATCGCAACGATGTAATACAGGCATTGATAGAAGACAAAATTCGCATGCAGACCTGAGAGGCGAAGGAAGAGAAAGGAAGTGGCATACAAAGCTAGCATGTGGAACATATACAGTCCATATGAGATGTTCCCCAACCAATTAAAGAGTCTATTATCCAGGAAGCTATATTTATCCTGATTTATCGCAATGTCTGAGATCAGCCAGGCATATAGCAAGGCGACCAAAACCTGAAACATTTGAATTCGAACGTAGAGTTCGTGTGGTAAAAGAAAGAGGTAAGTCAACAGACAAAGCCATAAGATGGGGCGAAAAAGTGAGCCGCGAAAAAGGGGAGATTTGCGCATTTGAGCCGTCTTATTAAAGAGAAAGTAAGCAAACAAGCCACCAATGGCCATGAAGTGAAACCGCAACTGGGTAAGGAAAGTGAGCAGAGGGCCCTCTGAGATAATACCGGAAATACAGGAGAAATGCAGTCCCAGAAACACTAGAGCAAGGCCAAGGCAAATTGGCAGCAATGCCCTGTACCATTTCTTTACAATGGGTGCCCAAAGCAAATAGAATTGCTCCTCAATGCCAATTGACCAACAGACATATAATATGCCTCCAACTTCGAACAAACTGTTGACCAAATGCGGCAAAAAAAGAAGGTACATCCAAAGGACCGCAGACAGGTTGAAATCGGACTTGTGCGGAATGCCCAGACATGGTAAGAGGAAGAGATAAAAGAAAAGACCAAAGCTGACGATCAGGAAATACAGCGGCCAGATTCTTAGCGTACGTCGAAGGTAGAAGCGACTGAGGCTGATCTGCCCTTTGCTTCCCCGTTCTTCAAGCAGAAGATAGGTGATCAGAAAGCCGCTTAAGGTAAAGAAGAAATTTACTCCATCAGCTCCACGTGTGAAAATTGGCCAAAAGCCGTGTGCCGGTAAACCAACCGCGAGTTGATTGACTGGAATGTGTCCCAGTATGACCAGCATTGCAGCGAAGAAGCGCAGGGCATGCAAGCCTGGGAAATAGGTTCGAGCTGGTGAAGTTGAGATTTCGTTTCTTTGGTTTTGCATCAGGTACGTCTCGCAAAGCTACGGATTGCCGAACAAAACCCCTTATGACCATAGCCCTGGTTTTGGCACAAAGCTGCGGTAATTGCTGCTGCCAAGAACAAGAATTGTTGAGCTTGCATGTATCTGTTTGATGGTAGGCGGCAGTTCATTTTTAACAACAGTGAGCACTTCAGTACCGAATCGTGACGAATTCTGAATGGGGATGGATAAGTTAGGAGCGCGGCGGGTGGACCGTGCAAAATAGCCCGGATGGCAATGAAAATACAGGAAGCAGCTGGCTTCTGAGCGCAGGCTAATGGAGGCTGCGAGGCAGGAGCAGACTACAGTAGCCTTGCAGCGAAGTGCCAGATGCTGCCTGTATTGCAATGAACAGCCGGAAGACTGCTTGCGCGAATGAGTGGCCTATCGCTCCAAATAATTAACAAATACAATCGTTTGACATCCTAATGGCAATAGCGAATTTACGCTACAAAGTCAATGAGCCTCGCATACAAAGACCTGTGAAAAACATCTCGATATGCCTATAATATACTCACTAATTATTGTATCTTGACAGACAAACTAACTAAAATTAACACAATGGAAAGACTGAAACACTTGCTTTCCGTGCTTCTACTAATGGCGGTTACTCAGGGCTTGTTTGCTCAGGTGAGTGGCGTGATCGTAGATGAGGACGGAATGCCACTGATTGGGGTGACAGTGCAGGAGCTGGGGACTTCAAACGGTACTATCACGAACCTTGATGGTGAGTACACACTCAAACCAGAGAGTTACCCATGTACTTTGGTATTCTCTTACGTTGGGTACAGCAGGCAAGAGATGACCTATGAGGCTGCGGGAACATCGAATCTGACGATGACGCAGGGGATCGGGCTAGATGAGGTAGTGGTGACGGGAACGAGAGGTAAACCCCGCACAATTTTGGATTCGCCTGTACCGATTGACAACATCAATGTGGGCGAATTGAAGCGGAGTGGAAAGCCGATTATTGAGCGAATGCTGACCTTTAAGGTACCTTCATTCAACTCGCAAAATCAGGCCATTTCCGATGCGACCGCGCATTATGATCCTGCGGATTTGAGAGGACTCGGTCCTTCAAGAACCCTTGTGCTGGTGAATGGAAAAAGAAAGAATCAATCTGCGCAGGTTTATCTAAACCGAACCCCTGGTAAGGGTGAAGTAGGTATCGATTTGAAGGCCATTCCAACTGCCGCAATTGAACGAGTGGAGGTGCTTAGAGATGGAGCTTCGGCTCAGTATGGTTCAGATGCGATTGCCGGGGTAATTAACATGGTACTGAAAAAGAATGCGCAATATACTGGAGTAGATGCTCGTACAGGAATTACCCAGGAAGGGGACGGATTCTTCGTAGGCGGAAGTGTAAATCACGGAATGCCATTTGGCGAGGGTGGTTTTGCAAACTTCACCTTAGGTTACTACAATCAGGATATCACCAATCGTGCTGGTGAGCCTGGGGAATCAGACCTACCGGATGATGCTCGCGATAATGAAATTAAGTTTGTGGAGGAAAATCCTGATATAGGCATGCACGTCGGGCAGCCAAAACTGGAAAAGACTGACTTTTTCCTAAATCTGGGACATCCAATTGGAGATAATGCGGAGTTGTACTCTTTCCATGGATACACTACTCGTACGGGTCAGAGTTTCGCATACTATCGTGCACCATATTGGAGACGTGATGTAGCGGATGCCAGCTTTATTACTCGTCCTGAGGATTTCCGTGGTTATCAGCCAACTTTTGAAACAGATATTAATGATCACTTGAATGCTTTGGGAGTGAATTTCGAAGTTGGAGATGGTTTCATGGGAGATGCGAGTGTGACTTATGGTTCAAACAGAGTGAATTATCGGGTGAACAATTCTGTGAACCGCGACTATCTTGCTGACTTTGGGACTTCTCCGCGTTCCTTTAATCCAGGAGGCTATAGCCTGAGCAATGTTATTGGAAACCTTGACTTCTCGAAGGAGTTCATGGCTAATCTGAACGTTGGTATTGGAGCAGAATATAAGAAAGAATACTTCAAGGCATTTGAGGGTGATCCGCTCTCTTATTACAAAGGTGGTAGTGATTCTTTTGCTGGCATCAAGCCTGATGAAGCAGGTGAATGGGACAGAAATAGTGTAGCAGGATATGTGCAAGTTGACTACGATGTTACTGATGCATTGTTGATTGGTGTGGCTGGTCGGTATGAGGATTTCTCCGATTTTGGTGATAATTTCTCTTACAAAGCCAATGCTCGCTTCAAGCTTGGGGATGATGGTGCAATCAGAGCTTCTTACAGCACTGGTTTCCGTGCCCCTACCCTACACCAGCGTCACCTGACCAACAGTCAGTACATCATTGTTGCCGGTTCATCAGAGCCATTGCTTCAAGGAACACTGGCTAACAATAATGCCGCAGTTGAGGCGCTAGGTGTACCTGGTTTGTTTGCTGAGACCTCTCAGAACATCTCTGCCGGTATTACTTACCGTTTTAATAATCACTTGTCAGCATCTGTGGATTTCTATCAGATCAATGTAGATGATCGGGTACTTTTCTCTTCACAGATTGGAGCGCTTGATGGAGAACTTGATGGATCCGATGCGGTTGAAACGATTCTTATCGACAACAATGTGGTGGCAGTACAATTCTTTATCAATGCCGGTGATACTAAGACGACTGGTGGTGATATTGTTTTGAATTACAACAGCCACACTGGATTCAGAGGTACACTTGCTGCCAACATTAACCAGACAACTATTGATGCGATCAACACGCCGGATGCTTTGAAGGATGGTGGATACAATATCTTTGATCGTCAGGAGCAGGGACTGATCATTAATTCACGGCCTCAATCTAAGTTTATCCTTGGATTAGGTTATGATGTAGGTCTGTTTACCTTCAACCTGAACAATACGCTATTTGGACCTGTAACCGTTACTGCTCCGTCAGGAGGATTTGGTTCGGACGGTGAAGAACTTGTAAATGGTGAAGATCAGGAATTGGCTAGTAAATTGATCACAGACTTTAGCGTTGGCCTAAACCTGGCTGAGCGATTAAATATCTACGCAATGGTCAATAACATTGGCGATGTGTATCCTGATGAGACTTTGGCTACTACCAATACAGCTCAGGCTGGAAGCAGATTTGTGTACTCTTCTGAGGTGCAGCAACAAGGTCAGCTGGGTAGAAACTTTGTTATTGGAATCAACTACGACTTCTAGACGCAATTTTATAGTGGACTTTTGCTAGTCCCCTAATAACAGCAGAGCCCCTATCGACAAGGTAGGGGCTCTTTTTCTTTCTACGAATTCTGCTCGGGCTGGTCCAGCATTATCACTGCGATCCTTATGTCAACATTTAGCCACGACAGACTCCATTCCACTTCGATGCCTTGCCTTCGTTTTTTTAGCCGTCCGTGCTCGTTTCGTGTTTTGTAAGATCCCCAGCCAATCAGACGATCCTTGATTTGCATGCCTTGCCAGGGCCTTTTGCTATATGCATGCAGTTTGGTCCACTTGCTAAGCTTCTTTGAGGGGCCTGGCTCTGAGATATGTCCTTCTGTGCGTCTATAAACCATGCGCCAAAAGGCGACTTCCGAAAAATTATCCAGTGTTTGGCTCAAATCATCTTTAACGAGAAGCTGCAGAGATTCGATCTCGTCATTATCTGCAATTCTATGGCTCGCTCGTTCTACTGTATTGAGCAATTTGACGATTGCCTTTTGATTGTTGATAACATCCTCGTGGGTAAGCGAATCTGGCAATGACTTTCTTAGCGGAACTGCTCGTTCGTACAATTGTAATTGTGCCAGCAAAACCGTTTCAAGACTGTCGATCAAGGGTTTGTTTTTCCAATAGTGACCGCGTGCCCATGATTCACCTGGTACAGGACTACATGAAGAGCATAAGAGGGAAAGAATAGCCAGGCTGAGGCAAAAACAAAGTAGAAATTGATTGTTCAACTCCTGGAGAGATCGTTTAGATATTGGATAAATCTTAGGGCAGACAGGCTGCAATGCGCTTAGAAACTTGCTCAACATTTCCAATGCCGCTTAATGACAAAACGAGGGCCTGATTTTGAAGGTAATCGATGCATGGTTTTGTCTGTTGCTCAAAAATTTCTATTCGACGCAGATGGGTATTTCTGTCCTTATCATCAGGACGGTCACTGCCTTCTGCCCGCTGCTTTGCGCGTACGAGAAGTTCTTCCTTTGGCACCTCGATGTTAATTACAGACCGAATAGACAGGTTTCTAGCCTCGGTAAGTTCCAACAAATGATCCACTTGCAGCCGGGTGCGAGGATAGCCATCAAGCAGGATTCCCTCCTCCGTTCTATTCTTGTCCAGTACTTTAGCAAAAAGATCCTTCATAATTTCATCGGGCACTAGTTCACCTCTCTCAGAAAAGCTTGCCATGGTCAATCCAAGGTCAGAGCCAGACTGCTTTTCGGCTCGCACAGCGTCGCCTGTGGAGATATGTCTAAAACCAAACTGCCCTTCGATGATCTTTGCCTGAGTCCCCTTACCGCAGTATGGAGGACCGGTTATCAATATGATTTTCATTTGATTTCGCTCGTCAATTTGTAAGTACTATAGATGCGGATACAAAGCAGTCAATCCAGCATTAGTGCGAACCGTGCTCTATCACAAAGGTGCCTATTTTCATCCACCTAATTTTGCGAACGGTTCCCGTTTCATCCAGATAAACGGCAATTTGGCTCTTCCTATCATTGTTAGGACCTAGCCAAACGGGCCTAGCACTGCCGTCACCTCTCATGGGAGGGCCAAGCTGCTTTAGCACTTCCTGATAGGAATCTCCAGGGACAATTCTTCTTAATTTTTCATCGAAAAAGCGACGTTCATCGTGTGTCATCTTTTTGAGTGCTGCCTCACCGGTGGCAGTTCGCCTGGCCATGATAATGGAAAATATGATCCCCAATACAACGAGGATGACAATGATGCTTAGTACGGTTTTCATTTGCCTGGGTTTTGACTTCCGGGAAGATACTGGTTGTTTGGGATTTTAGTAAATAATTCCGAATTTATGCTCGATGAAAAAACTGCTGCTGCTTCTGCTTGCGCTCCCCTTGATCCTCGCTATGGGTCTCTATCTAACAGGGAATAAGTTCATATTAACTGCCTTTGCCAGAACTTATATGCAGGGTCATAGGACGGCCAATATTGACGATCATCAGGCTTTTCATACGCGGATCATCAAAACAGCAAAGCGAGGAGAATGGCCTTTACACCAGGATTACAAGCTCAATGCATTACCAGAATCATTGGCTGAAGACGTACTTAAAAATGATGGAATTGCCTTTGCCGTCGCTAAGGATGGTCAACTGCTGGCCGAGCAATACTTTCAAGGTTATGGCCCCAAGAGTAAAACCAATTCGTTTTCAATGGCTAAGACCATTTTGACGTTGATGCTGGGTGCTGCCATAGAAGACGGCCTTGTTGAAAGCTTAGATCAACCACTGATCGACTGGCTTCCGGAGTTTAAAGATGACCACAACGGGAGCAAGGCTACAGTCGGAAGCCTTTCCACAATGACCTCTGGTTACGAATGGGTGGAACATTATTATAGTCCTTTTAGCCCAACGGTCGAACTGCTCTATGGTGACGATGTGGAGGATTTTGTACTTAGCGGCACTTTTACAAAGCCGCCAGAGACCTTTTTCTATTACTCCAGTGCCTCTACACAATTGCTTGCCATTGTGCTGGACCGCGCCATCAAAAAAGACAATCCAAAGGCTACGCTAAGCAGCTACCTGAGCGAGAAATTTTGGATCCCAATGGAAATGAACGACAATGGCATCTGGCATCTTGACAATCGAGGGATGGAGCTTGCTTATTGCTGCATCAACACTAACCTGCGAAATTATGCTCGATTGGGACAGCTTCTGCTAAACGATGGACAATGGAATGGCAAGCAACTAGTAGCGGAAAGCTTTGTCGATAAGATGGTACGACCAGTGATGCAAGAAAACTACGGCTACTCCACCTGGCTATATCACGAACATGACCCCGGGTACTATCTCTATCGCGGTCATCTCGGTCAGTATATTTGGATTGTGCCCTCTAAAAACATGGTTATCGTTCGTTTGGGAAGGTCCAGAGGAGCTGATGAGCAGGATGTGGAGGCTAGCCTTGATCGATATGTCGATGCCGTTGTTGCCAATTACTGAGCCAAAATGAGATCCAATGCCTGTAAATAGAAATGCACTAATCCGTTATAAGACCATTGATAAGTGTTTGCAAAATCGCTTTCGTAAGTGGACACTAAACGATTTGATTGATGCCTGCTCGGATGCATTATATGAATATGAGGGAATCGACAAAGGAGTGAGCAAGCGAACAGTGCAAGCGGATATACAGACAATGCGATCTGACAAGCTAGGCTATAATGCACCCATTATAGTTGAAGACAGAAAATACTACAGTTATGCTGATCCAGAATATTCCATTACCAATAGTCCTTTGACGGAGCAGGATCTCAACATGCTCAATGAGGCCGTGGAATTCATGAAGCAATTCAGCAATTTTCGACACTTTGCTCAGCTAGGTGGTATGCTGCAAAAGATGGAAGATCATATTCACGCGCAGCAAACCCAAACCAAACCAGTCATTCAATTTGAAAAGAATGACAATCTCAAAGGCCTGGAATACCTCGACCCGCTCTATCAGGCCATTGTAAAAAAACAGGCTTTGCTGATCTGTTATCAATCTTTCAAAGCAAGAAGAGCTAATACCTTCGACTTTCATCCACAGTTACTCAAGGAATTCAGAAACAGATGGTTCCTGGTGGGTAAACGAGAAAAGCGAAAGGCTGTGCTCTTTCTCGCCCTGGATCGCATCATTAGTCTGGAGCCCTCCGAGGTATTATATGATCCACTGAAGGACTTTGATGCCGGCCTCTTTTTCAAGGATGCCATCGGTGTCAGCATCACTGCTGGAATGAAACCCATCAATGTCAGACTCAAAGTCAGCCCATTACAAACTCCCTATGTAAAAACCAAACCACTTCACCATTCTCAAACAATACTGGAGGAAGACACAAACGGCATGGAAATCGGTCTGCATGTGGTTCATAACTTCGAACTCGAGAAAGCCATTCTCGCTTTTGGAGACCACATTCGTGTAATTGCTCCGGCAGGACTTCGTAGGCAAATCTACAAACGGCTGAGTCGCATCGCACGGATGTATGAACAGCAGGATCGTGAAGTCGATGCCTAGCACCGCTAGTTCAACAAGGTCTTTCCATCGATCGACCATTCGTAGTTACGTCGAATTGTGGAAGCGAACTGCCGCTGAGTAACGGTGACATCAATAGATAGCTCTCCCTTTTTGTTGCGCTCAATGCCTGCCAAAGTGCAAAATGCATCGGGAGAATTAGCATCCTTTCGAAACATTTCGACAGATTTTTCGACCACTTCATTCACTACGAAAAAGTCAAAATCCTTCTCAGAAAATATATGCGGCTGATAGGTTTCATAGGTATTGGATATCTTCTTGTTCATAAAGTCACCAACACTTACATCCACATTATTCTTGAAAAATCGGCTATCACTATCCAGCGTGTATTCTACCATGTGATTTTTGTCATCACCTCTCACAAAGGTGGCTGACAGCATGCTACTGGCGCGATTATCTGGAGGAATCAGGCTTCCACTATATTGCAGTTCTACAAATTCAATCCCTAAATCTAAGGTGGGAAAATCCTTAACAATCTGATTCTTTAGGTGATCAAAGCCGACTGGATTCTGGTACATTTCCTTGTCTAACTGTACACGCTCGCAGGAGAGCATCGTAAGCAACAACAGGGGTAATAGTATTCGCTTCATGTCATACTGATTTTTGGGAAACAAACGCTGTTTCTTCACAAATCAAGCACATTCCGAACATGGAAACGAAGCAAATAGAAAAACGTAGACAGGCACTTGATATGTGCCCAAAAGCAAGCAAAATCTGATTTTAAGAAGGTTTGAGATTTCGAGTTCTACTTTTGCTCTCGCAGCTTCTCGATCTCCGCTAGCACCTCCTCTGCCTCTGCCACTTTTCGATCGCTGGCAGCTCGATCAGTCTTAGAAAGCTCAAACGACTGCTTCATCAATTGTTCATACTTTTTCTGAAGCTTTTCTAGCGGTGATTTCTTTTTAAACAATCCAAACATAGGCTCTTTTTTCTGCAAACAAGAATCAGGAACCCTAACAGCCCGAAAAGCTAATTGTTCAAAGAGCTGTAATTGAGCCTGCTGGACAAACCTAGCAGGCCTCAAAGAAAGTAATGCCTTTCTCAGTCTTCGTCATTCGGCTCATCGCTGTCTTTCCAGCGTTCGTCATCTTGCAATCGCTCGATCTGAAGGCGATACTTTGCCGCCATTTCTGGCCGTCCCAGATCCTCGAAACAAAAAACAATTTTGCTCAAGCACCAAATATCCCCGGGAGCCTTTCTGTTGGCAATGAGAAGAAATCTCAAGGCGATTTCAGGCTTGTTAATGGTGTCGTAGCACTGTCCGAGTTGAAGAAGATTCCAAACATTGTGCGGTTCGAGCTGATAGGCCCTTTTATGCAATAACAGCGCTGCATAAGGTTTTGTGAGCATTTGCTGGCAATAGCCAGACATGCCGATACTCCAAACGAAATTTGGATCAATCTTCAGGGCTTTGGCGTGAAACTTCAATGCCGTCTTATATTTTCGCTTCTCTTGATAGCACTTAGCAATCATGGCAAAATTCCAAGCTGAATTGGGTTCGTGGTAACTAGCCTCGAAGAGGCAAAGCAGACCCTTTTCAAGTCGGTTTTGCATCGCAAAGCAAATCCCCATGTGACGTAAGTTCCACACGTTACCAGGCTCTTTTCTATAAATTTGCAAATGATACGGGATTGCAAGATCATATTGCTTGAGGCGTTCGTGGCAATAAGCAATGCGACAAAGATCAAAGGAAATTCCCGGCTCAAGTCTGCTAACTTGCTTAAACTGGGTCAAGGCGGAATTCCAACGCTTCAAACGATAGCTGCAATAGGCCATAAAGCGAAATCTCCAGGCCTCACCCGGGTATTTGTCTTCGGCCTTTGTGAAGTATTTGAGTGCGGCTTCATAGCCGCCTAACATCTTACAGTACTTATCTAAGAGCTCTTCTGAAAGAAGTCTGGACGAAAAATGAGCTTTCATAGCATTGGGGGATTGTTGCTTTGATTTAAGAAAATTACTGCTACTTATCCAATATTAGCATAAGAATCAAGGGCTTATCGTCCAAAAATTAGTACGATTGCCACTTTGATCGTCACTCGGTTTGCTATATGACAAGATTCGGTTGCGAACACTCTGCGCTCGCCAATGTCGAGGTTAAGGAAAAGGTTAAAATGCCGTATCCTTGCAATGTCAAACCATTCATAATGCCTTTCGAATTGTTATCTAAAATAGTGGATCAATACGATGTTTTGAAGTACGAGTTACTTCATGCATTGACCTTCAAGGAGGAACACTATGGATTTGAGCCTATCTGTTACAAGATAATGGGGACAGGTCATCGGGAAGCTGGAGGGAGGCGACTGCTGGATAGAAATCCTGAAAGAATAGATTACTTTTACGCGCTCTAAAGATTCTTCTATCAGTTAATGCAAACAACCACATGTCTTTTGAATTGCTTTCCAAGATTGTAGACCAATATGAGGCCCTTAAATACGATCTACTCAAGGCCCAAACATTTAGCCAGGAACACTATGGATTTCCACCAATCTATTACAAGATAATGGAAACTGATGCGGTCCGTGTTAATGCTTACAAGAAGGCTTTTGCAAAGTATGACTTTACCAACAAGGTCGTTTGCGAGGCTGGTGTAGGTACATTGGCTTTGACTCAACATTTCCTTCCTCAAGTCCGAAAGGCCTACCTGATTGAAAATAACCCTGATCTCAAAGAGTTTATTAACAAAAAGCTAAAAGAGTCCGGCTGGGACAGCAAGGTGGAAGTGATTTTCGGAGATGCAATGAAAGTGGAATTGCCGGAGCAGGTGGATTATATTGTTGGAGAGTTGATGAGTATATATTGTGGCAACGAATACCAGGTACAGATTTTTCAACAGTTGCGTAAGTTCCTGAAACCCAACGGCAAGTTGTTGCCTGAGCGGATTGTAAATGTAGCACAATTAGCGAATGCAAATTTCGATGATGGCCATCTTCACTATCCGATCAATTTTACTCGGCATCTTCCAGAAATGCTGTCGCTGCAAGTAGAGGTAAACACGATCGACCTCTACACACAAGCAGAATTGAGATTGGAAAGCGAAATCGAGGTGCTGCCGATCATGAGCGGTGAAGCAAACTGCATCTACATGCGCTCATTTGTGCAAGTAGCTGAGGGATGTAATTTCACGGGCACCGACAGCCTTATGCCACCAACAGTTTGGAAGTTGGAGCAGCCGGTACAGCTGGTACGAGATACTTCGGTAAAGTTGCATGTATCACTGGGATATGGGACCAGTCTGGATAGCTCTAATTGTTGGGTTCAATGATGGCAAAGTCGAAGCCGATTATGTCCCGATGAGCCTTCGCTCCAGGCTTTTTGACAGCAAAAGGAGTTACGTAATGCCAAAGATCGGTGTTGTAGAAGTGCTCTTCGCCGGTATCAGCCTGAAATACAAACTCGCCAGGACTAAGTTCTCGCTCAAAAATCACTTCTTTTTTGCTTTGGCCCTTCTCAATAATCTGCGAACTGCCACCTACGACATTCTTCCTGTTAATCACGAGAGCAGAGATGATATAGTCCGCTCCGTCTTCATGTATGCCTTCTGGGGAATTGTCTCCCGGTAGATTTGGTAAAGCCATTACGCTCATGAAATGAGCTGTAATCCTCAAACGTCTTACTTCTACATGTTTTGAAACCGTTTGCAAATGCCGGGAGGCAGCCAGCAGCAAACGATAAAAACTGTCTTGACTAACCAGCTTGTCCTCTGTTTCAGCAAAGATTCGTGGAAGTGAACGGATATCGGACTCAGCCACCTTCTGTTCGAATTGCGGAGTCTTGATTCGTCTAAGGCTAATTAGCGGATCGAATAGCAAATCGAAAGTACAAACGGATCTCCTTCTCCAGGGTTGTATGGATCTTAACTTTTCAGCCTGCTTAGTGTTGGGCTTTACAAGCTCGATGAGATCTTCGGTACTTGCTTTCGTATCCAGATAGTAATCTATGAATGCTTGCTTCTGTTTTACCTGCTGGGCAGCAGATAAGGCATCCCATTGTTTGCGCTTTACGTCATAGTAGTCCCAGGGCATGGCTTTGAATGCCGAGCTAAAGTCTTTTAGGAAACCCTCTTTATCAATATGCCAATGCATTAAATCCGCACAGAGTATTGGGGCTTCGATCGAACGATCGATTGATCTTGAAATCTCAAGTTCTGATATCGGTATATCCATCTGCTCTATTTCAATCAAGTCAGTTAATTGCACAAAGAACTAAGGAAAGCTAGTTCTCAACGATCAAAATGCCACGGTAGGCATGGCCGTCGACATCGAATTGGTAATTGTATGCACCAGCAGCCTGATCATTTGTTTCCCAGGTGAAGAGCTGTTTCCCTTGCAAAGATTGCTTCGTCAATATAGTTATTACAACTCGCCCTGCCGAATCAAAAATATTCAGACTGACCTCGGCTACTACTGGTAGATCAAATTCAAAATGCACCACATCGATCGAAGGATTTGGATAAGTTTGCAGCCCGATTTCTGGTTCTTTGTCAGGTATTGCAGTAGCTTGTCCGAAGGTATAAAAATCAAACTCAGCTCGTTCGGGACTCAGAACCAGGGCGGACTCATTATGTAAGCGTATATAGTATCTGATCTGTTGACCGTCGAATTGATGTGGCAAAACCAATGAGTAGATTTGATCTCCAGCAATTTGATCTCCATTGCTACCGTCATCAAGCATTTGATGCGGAGCGAAAACGGAATTAGCTTCCGTGGCAACAAGCAGCTCAGCCATGGTCGCTCCTGAGGTCTCCACTTCCACAACAACTGACTGCTCAACCATCATTTCTCTCACTTCATATATCTGTGGGGGCTCATGCTGAATTTCCGGATGCTCAGAAAGGTACTCTAAACGTCTTTCGATCGTATTGTTGATCCCACCAACTGAAAGGCCCCATGAGTGAAGGTTTTCATCTACATTGTTGCGGTACTGAAACATGTTGAACCATTTGTTAGCATCCTGCTCGACTGCGGTTTCACAGCGATCTTGTAGTTGATCGATAAACTCGTCGATTGGGCCTGGCTTCAGGCTTTCATCGATAATCGTTCGCAGATGAGCAGCATAGATTTTCCCGTATAGTGATTGCGGATCAGCTGTCAACTGCGATACAAGCGGCGTCCAGCTCGAGAATTGCCCATCAAAAGGATCATGGTGATGGAACGCATTGATGTTGCTGTATTGCGTCAATAAAGCCCCAACAAAACACTCACTTATGTCCCAGGGAATCATCTGGAAGCGACCGTCACGAGTCTTATACAGATAATAGTTGTGCTGGTAAACGCCGTTGTATGTGTCCAGATTTACGAACACTTGATTCACCGCAAATGCCCAGAGTACCCGATCTACATTTAGTATTGTGTGAAGCTCTTCAGGATTGTGGTTGGCAAGGTAAATGAGCTCAACTAATTCTGTCCATCCATGGTCCGAGCGAAGCTGGTAATGATTATAATAACTACTGCTGTCATTGCCGAGCCATGTTAGATTGGAGGAACCTGGATCTGCGCCCTGTCCGTACGGAACCGCAGGGTCACACTTGAAGAGAATACCATCACTGTCGCCAAAGTGCTTCTTGAGGAACTGCTTGCCCACAGACTCGGTATTCACATACAATCCCAAATACTCATCTTCACAATAGACTTTAAGGAGATTAGCTTGTGGAGATGGTATATATCTCCTGTAGGCTAAGTAGCCCGTTACCTCTCTGACAAAAGTAGGGTCAAAGAAAGCATTGGCGAGCTTTAGCTTTTTGTAGCCCATCAGCTTTTGTTCCGATACCAAGTCGTTGATATCAATGTTCAAAGGCAGCTTTGGGTTGTTTTGTTGTTCGGCAACTACAAAAGTTGAATTCCCCTTATATCGAATAGCAACAGAATCCAATTCGATGCCATTACTCAAACTAATCCTGGCCGGCAAGCGCAATCCAGACTCCTCAAACCACCCATCTACCAGAATATCGTGGTAA
Organism: Chitinophagales bacterium; assembly: GCA_020629005.1. Classification (GTDB taxonomy): domain Bacteria; phylum Bacteroidota; class Bacteroidia; order Chitinophagales; family UBA2359; genus JAHDDV01. Next base: position 4,951 of record JAHDEE010000050.1, on the reverse strand, counting down.
TCATCATCATAGAAATCGATGTGTATGGATCGCAGGGAATCAAGTTCAAAAAGTCCGCCAGCGGGATCATAGATAGACTCACCTGAATACAAGGTCTGTCCTGCAACATGTATGGGCAGGCACAAAAGCAATAAGATAAGCAAACGAGTCATCGGCGTTAAATATAGTACTTCTGCTATGCTCTTCAAACCTGATAAAATGACAATTAAGGTGTTTTCGTATGGCAAAGCAGATCACTGCTGTCTCGATATATCAGGAATTCAGCCACTGTCTAAAGCTGGCGACCTTTTCACGACTGACCACCAGATCATCTCTATCGTATTGCTTCAATACGATTTGAAGCCTGTTTCCAGAATAGCTTAACACCTCTTTTATGGCGGATACATTGATCACATACTTACGGTTAATCCGATAAAATTGCCTTGGATCGAGCAGCTCCTTCAATTGCTCCAGGCGATATTGAACAAAATGCTTCTTGCCTGCTTCATCCACCAACATCGTGTACTTATCTTCAGAAAGAAAAGCCTGAATGCTGTCAGTTTCAATGCTGAGAATCTTATCACCAGACTTAACGACAAATCTACGTTTGTAGCGATTGGCCATGGCCTCCATTGCCGCCTGCAGTTGTGCTATATCAATCCTCTTCTCCTCTGTGCCTGCGATTCTCTGTTCAAACCTATCCAGCGCTGACCGAAGATCTTCGTATTCGAATGGCTTCAGAATATAGTCAATGCTGTTCTGTTTGAATGCTTGTATAGCATAATTATCGTAGGCAGTCACGAAGATGAGCGGCGCCTTCAATTTCACCTGCTTGAATATGTCAAAACTTAGGCCGTCTGCCAATTGTATGTCGACGAAAATCAAGTCGGGTTCTGGGTTGTTTTGCAGCCACTCAATTGCATATTCCACCGAATCGATGTCTTCCAGTAATTCATAGTCGCTTCTAAACTTAAGAATAAATTCTCGCAACTTATCAACCGCTAGCGGTTCGTCTTCGATGATTAGTATCTTTCTCATTTAAAGGACAATTAGGACAGGGACAATCACTTTGAATTCGTTTTCAGTTTCCGAAATTTCTACTTGTTCATCGGAGAGTAGCTGGTAGCGCTCTTTGATATTGTTAAGTCCAATTCCCCAGGAAGCACCTTCTGCTGCCTTCACTTGCAGATTATTGCTGATTTCCAGTTTGTCACCTCTGCGTGCAAGACTAATGTGCAATGGCTTATGCCTTGAAATCACATTGTGCTTGATTGCATTTTCTAATAACAACTGTAAGGTATAAGGCGGCAAACTTCCCCTCAAATTCTCGACATCCCACTTGACTCTCAACTTTTCGCCATAGCGAATCTCCGAGAGATAGATATAGGATTTTGCAAATTCCAGTTCCGTTTCCAGACTGACCAATTCATCATGTTGGTGATCCAGGATATATCTGTACACTTTACTCAACTGATTGATAAACTTTATAGCGGTGTCGGGATCATGTGGAATTATGGAGGTTACGGCATTGAGATTGTTGAACAGGAAATGCGGTTTGATTTGATTTTGAAGTGATTCAATCTGAGCATAGAGAGATTTATTCTTCTTTTGCTCTACCTCCGCAGCAATTTCCTGCCAGCGATCCATGAACTCCCAAGAAAACAAGGCCAAAGAAATGATCAAGGTGATGAAAGTACTGAATAATAAAGTCCTGAAAAATCCTGGTCCAAATACCTTGTTCAAAGGGATTCCCCAGATCACGGTAGAAAAGAATATGTTCACCGCAGCAACAACCGGAATAGAAAACAACAGTATGAATGCAATCGAAGTCAGGAAACGCTTCTTAGGGCCCTTTTCCCAAGGGTAGACTCGATTCATCCAGCTCATCAACATTCCATTTCCTTCTGCCAGTAAGGTAAAGAGTGCAAAACTAAAGGCCAGTGCACTTAGCGAATTTAAATCCCAGGTGAAAAGACAAGTTGGGCAAAACAGGGTCAGCAAGCCTAACGAAAAGGCAAAATAGAGCCCCAATCTTTTCCA
>JAHDEE010000050.1:0-2832 GCA_020629005.1 Chitinophagales bacterium | reverse complement strand
TTCTCAATGGTAGCAGAAGCCTTTGGGCCATAAGTCATGCCTCGTAACATCGGGCTGATTGCCGTGCGAGCCATGTACAGGTAGGCCTGAATAGTTGTTATCTCAGAACTCTGTTTATCCAACTTAGCCAATTCCAGAGCAGCATCGATCGAAGTTTGAGCAAGATCCAGATAGCCGTCACGCTTGTCCGAATCCTTGTCTATAAACGAGGCAATGATATAACAGTAAGCGCTGTGGTAATGGGATTTCCAGTCGTTTTTTTCTGCGGCAGCAATGCGTCCAAATCTCTGTGCTGAGGAAACGAATCCATTGGCATCTTCGGCTTTTTGCATTAGTTCAAAGGAGGATTGCATTCCTGCTTGATAACGATCATTGGCAAAGATGGAAACAGTGACAAGAAGGCTGAGGGATAGCATACAAAGTAAATTTCTCATTTTATGAAGTTAAAGGTTCAAGAAAATATTTTTATAGTTCAGACATTATTTCTTTTCCAGTGAAATAAACAAACCAGCAAAATAGAAACGCTTGTTTGGAGGACGAATGGCTTGGGAATCGAAGAAACCAAATTCATCGGGCTGCTCTTTAAATTCAAAGCCGAACTCCTGTTCAAAACCAGGGACATTGCTCATTGAGACAAACAGAACGGTATGGTTTCCTTTAATCTGTGTGATATAACTCGCGTTTACCGACAGGTCTTGATATTGTTTAGATCGACTTTCATTGAATCCGGCTAAGTTGGGATTCTCGTAGGGTCTTCCACTAGTGAAGCTGTACGTGGCACCGAATTGCGTTTTCAATGCAGGGACAAAATGCTTATAGACCAGGGAAAAGTTATGTTTCGAAGAAAAACCGGGACTTGCCTGTTCTGGATAGTCCAGATAAAAACGCTCAGAGTCCAGGTAGCTGTAGGAGATCCAAAAGTCGGCGTATTTTATTGACTTTCTGTCGCGATAAAACAAATCGATCCCCTTCGCATATCCATTTCCAGAATTATCGTAGTCAGTCGGATTAAAGCTCTCTTCGGAAAAGCGCACTAGCTGCTTGTATTGCTTATTATAGACTTCCGCTCTAACAATGCGATTGTTTTTGCTGAGCTGATAATTCAACATGTAGTGATCCGAGCGCTCATTTTGCCAGTTAGGTTTGACCAACAGGTATTCGGATGCCGGAGTCTGATAATAGTGACCAAATGCAGCTGAAATCTGACTATATGGATTGAGTTTATATGCAGTCGAAAGACGTGGTGCGAGGTTGACTCTGTCGAGCAGGGAATCATATTCGAACCTTAGTCCTATTCTGGCAAGAAGACTACCACTTAGATACAAATCTGACTCCGCAAATGCAGCATTGTAGCTGCGCTTAACACCGGTATCAAAGTGGCTGGTCGCCTCCATTTTACGGAGATCAAGTTTATTGAAATTGGTTTCCAAACCCACCTTAAGTTTTGTACTTCCAGCAAAGAAACGGGAAAGAGTAAGCCTGGCTTGCACTGACTGCTCATCGTTCTTCAATCCAAACTGATTAAGCGCAAGTTGATCCCTGTTGTAGGTGTAGGAAAGGCCGGCAAATAGTGAGATATCTTCTGAAAGGATGTCCCGATAACTCAGATTACCATAAACATTGTGGTTATCCAACGCAAAGCGATCGCTGAGGTTCGTGTCCTGAAAGTTAGGCATGTTGAAGGCGAGATTAGTGAAGCTGTAGTTTCCCATGAACTTCAAAATGCTGGATTTGCCAGGCTTGTATCTAAATGCCAATCCACTGCCATATCCCTTCGGAAAAATCTCCCAGTCAATATTGTTGTTGGTAAGACGGAAGAGCGGCTCCAAATTGTTGACATCAACATTGGCAGAGAGGGAAGCTTTCTCCCAACAGTTTGTTTGGGAGACGCCCAGCCCTATGGCCATGATAGATACATTGGTGCTGTTGCGATCTGCAACTCCGCCAGTTTCAAGTATTAGTGCGGATGAGAGTGCCTGCCCGTACTCAGCTGAGAAACCACCAGTGCTAAAAGAGGTACCTGTAAAGAGGAAAGGGGAAAATCGTCCTCTGCCTGGAATATCCGGGACCTTCGATGAATAAGGATTCTGCACGTACATTCCGTCAATAAAGGTTCGTGTTTCATGAGAATCTCCTCCACGCACAAAGAGCTGGCCCTCCTCGCCAACTTTCTGGGTGCCTGGCAAGGTATTAAGTGCTCCGCTGATGTCTCCGGTTGCACCTGCAGTTGTAACGATATCTATTGGTTTGAGTACAACAGCTTTCTTTTTGTCGCTTGCCTCAAACGAACCAGCAGTGATTACAACTGCTTCTAGTACCTCAAAGTCTTCCTTGAGTTCAACATCATGCTGTACTTCTCTTGCACCTAAGTCCAGAACTGCTTCGTAGTCAAGGTATCCAAGATAGCTGACTAGCAGAGTCTGCTTTCCAGCGAGACTAGAATCGAATTGAAAGTATCCATTATCATCTGTGGAACTGCCATCATAGGAATTCTCTATGTAGACATTTGCAGCGATGATGGGGCTACCGTGGCGATCTGTTACGGTTCCCGAAATTTTACATTGGCCTTTCAATGCCAATGTAGCTATGATTAAGAGTAAAATGCTGGTGTTCAAAAGTTTCATATTTGCTTCCTTTGAACACAAATATGAGCCAGCGCCAGGGCGAAAACCAATGAAAGCTACCGAATTGATGATTTCTTGCGACGAACTGTGAGACCGTATCAAAATAGCCCTGATCGAAGAGGAAATGGCGGTGTACTGCAGGGGACTGAGTGTGCTACTGGCGAGGGCTCGGAGCTTGCCGTAGAGACCTCGGCAGTAGATACACGAA
>JAHDEE010000049.1 GCA_020629005.1 Chitinophagales bacterium | reverse complement strand
GAAAATGTTGTTCTTCGTGGTCCGCCAATAACGGGCCTTTCGACTCCGCTCAAGGACCGTCATTGGCTACTGCATTAGTATGAGCAAAGTCCTTTTTCTGGCAGGCGAAATAGTTTTTACTCACTCTGGCTCAGCGACCGTCGTGGGCTACGTCAATGGTTTTTATTCACTCTGGCACGGCGAGCGTTGAAGACTCCCAATTGGGTTTTTACTCACGCTGGCTCAGCGTCCGTTTAGGCCTCCCATTCACCCCATCCGTAATCCGCAATCCAAAGTCGCAAATCAATCAGCCAAACCCACTTTTCCATCCGTCGTTTCCAGCAATCTGGCAGAATCATAACCGATGCCCGCCTTGAACACCGTCTCTGCACGTTTGATCACGCAGGCATCATCTGAGAGGATTCCATCTAAAATCACGAAGTCGGCTCGCTTGCCAATTTCTATTGTGCCGATATGATCAAGACCAAGTACTCTTGCCCCATTGCTGGTCATCACCTGAATTGCCTCTTCCGTCTTCAAGCCAGCTTCCAGGAAGATTTCATAATTGCGCTGATCTCCGAAGCCTGGCAGATTATGCCTTCCAGGATCTACTCCAGAAGCCAGCAAGCCACCCATTTCAAAGAATTGTGCATCGAAGGCCATCACCCTTTGGAAGCGTTTTTCTTCCTTGAATTTTTTCAGGTCCTCATCCAGCCGTAACCGTCGATTTGTATATTCTTGAAGCAAATAAGGGGACATGGCCTTCCTGGTTCGTTCATCGGCAAAGGACCTTTGCGGCACCCTCGTTTCTGTGATTGATAAGGTAGAGGTCAGGAACACAGCGCTGTCGATCATCATCTGCTGTAGTCGACGCACCTCTGGTCCATCAATTGCAAGCTCGTCCATGTAAGTTCTGGCTCCTCCGCATAGGCCGGGTTTCTTGTCCGTCCGGAAATCGCTGGCGCTCTTCAGCCCATGTTCAATCCCGTCTATGCCCATTCCGATGGCCTCTTCAAAGGTGACGGAACAGAAGTGTCCCGAGACCTTGCAGTCATATTTATGTGCCGTTTCGATGATCGTTTGCAGATCCTCAGGCCTCGTGTGGCGATACACCTTGAACCACCTGGCTCCCTTGTCAATCCAGTGTTTCATAGTATCTTCAATATGCCCGGCGTTCCTCGGTATTACCATTGCCGTGCTACCACCAGGACCGGTGAAGTAAGGTCCGCTGTTTATAATGTCTGGTCCCAGTTGAATGCCCTGTGCTATGCGTTTTGCCAGAGCGAGTTCTTTTAGCGGTGATGCTGCACCGCATGTTTGGATAGTGGTGACCCCGCAGGCCAAATGCAGGGTTGATGCGACATCTCCTATAAATGCGAAGCCAGGCATATGCAAATGATTGTGTGCTCCTACAATGCCAGGGATAATGGTTTTTCCCTCCAGATCCACTTGCAAGAAGCCCTTCGGAACCTGAATGCTATCGGAATCACCAGAGGCTTTGAAGTGTCCATGCTCAACCAGGATGGTTTGCTGAAACCTCGTTGGCCGACCGGTTCCGTCAATCAAGGTGGCGTTGATGAATGCCAGTCTTGGCTGATCATAGGCGAGGTATTGATGTAAGGAGTCGAGCTTTGGCAAAGTCAATTCCAGTTTGGATCTGCTATCCATGCTTTCGAAACTGCTGGTCACTAGGACGCTGCAAAGCACCAGCAGCGCAACAAGGACAGGTAGTTTCCATTTCGGTAAGGTAATGGGCATTGGAGGGGAGTTTTTCAATGAAGATAAAGAATTTTGGGTGGTCAAATTTTGGGGAATTGTTCGTGTTTGGTGCTTCGCCGCGATAGTGGTCGAGACTTGAGGCACGTTTACTTAGATTAGTAAATTCGCCAAAGGATTTGGCGAATAGCTCGATTGTGGATGCAGAGTCTGTGATCCTTAGTCCGTAATCCCATATCCCATACTTCCACTGCAGCTGCAAAATAGCCCCGGGCGCAGAGGAAAAGAGTGCTGTGGCTGCCGTAAACGAATGCCTGCCAATGGGGGCTCGGAGCCTGCGGAGAGACCACAGTGGCAGAGCATGAGTAGGCAGACGCAGTGCGATTTGGAACGAAGCACGGGTAGCCCGTTTCTTCTTGGGGCGGCGCTTCGCTCCTAATCTTTTTTGCTAGTTTTGTCCAAAAGAGAAAAATATGAAATCTATAATAGTGTCTGGTGCTACCAAGGGAATTGGGAGAGCGATTGCTGAGCGCTTTGCTGCGGAGGGATTTGATTTGGGGGTGTGTGCGAGGAATGCGGAGGATCTGGCAGCTATGAAGGCTGCGATTGAGGAGGCGCATGGTGTGCGGGTGATTACTTCGGTTACGGATATGTCGGTGAAGCAGGAGGTGATGGCTTTTGGAAAGGCGATGGCGGAGGCTTTTGATCATGTGGATGTGCTGGTAAACAATGCGGGATTCTACTTGCCTGGAATGTTGTCGGATGAAGAGGATGGGGTGCTGGAACGACAGATTAATACCAACCTGTACAGTGCCTATCACTTGACTCGTAGTTTGATTGGTGGCATGAAAGAGCGCAAGGAAGGTCACGTATTTAATGTGTGTTCGACGGCTAGTGTGGTGCCTTATACAAATGGTGGATCCTATTGCATTAGCAAATTTGCTATGCTCGGTTTTTCGAAGGTGCTGCGGGAAGAGATGAAGGCTTTTAATGTGCGCGTAACGAGCTTGCTACCGGGCGCCACTTATACAAACTCCTGGGCGGGTGCGGATATTCCGGAGTCGCGGTTTATGTCTTCGGAAGATGTGGCTGATGTGGTTTACAATGCTTATGTGCTCTCGCAGCGTACGGTGATCGAGGAGTTGATCATGCGCCCCATGCTTGGTGACTTAGGAGATTGATTTTGAGCCTGGTCTGGATTGGCTTTGCTAAGGGACAGCGAATCAATAAATGTCCATTTTGACTTGCTAGAAATGATTTATCCATCGTTATTTTTCTCCACCAGCCAACAAGGATGCTGTCAAAAAATGCCTCGTCTAAATCATTTCCAGCGACGTCAAAATCGGACAGTTATTGATTCCCTATCCCTAAGTATGTTAGGGGCTATCCTGAAAAATGAATAGGATTTCATTGTCCTTCTTGAAGGGAAGAATCGGAAAGTTGGGGCTTACCAGCTCCTCGGAGTTGGTGCGCAGATGCTCGAGATAGGCTTCATTCTTTGATATGCGATCCAGCAATACCTGCTTCTCTTGCTCCATTTCCATACGGGTATTGTGCAGGCTAACCTGGGTGAAGATGCTGTTGGCATCGCCAAGTAAGAGGTACAATAGAAAGCCGAAGAGCATGACGGTGATCTTCCGTTTTGCAATCCAGGCGATAATCGGATTTGGTTTCTTAGCGGGTGCTTGTTGGTTAATTGACGCCATTGAATAATGAAATTACACCATCTTTCATTAAGATTCAATTTTTAGACGAACTTATAATTCTTGCCCGGATAGTAAGCCACATCTTCCAGTTCTTCTTCAATTCTCAAAAGCTGATTGTATTTGGCGATTCTATCCGTACGGGAGGCTGAGCCAGTCTTGATTTGGCCAGTGTTGAGGGCTACGGATAGATCGGCTATGGTGGTGTCTTCTGTTTCGCCTGAGCGGTGAGAAATGACGCTATTGAATCCAGCGCGGGTGGCCATATTGACCGCATCGATGGTTTCTGAGATGGTACCGATTTGGTTGACTTTGATTAAGATTGAGTTGGCCGATTTTTCTTCGATTCCTCTTTGTAGTCGTTTTGTATTTGTCACGAAGAGATCATCGCCCACGAGCTGTACCTTGTCGCCGAGATTTGCCGTTAGTTCATTCCAGCCAGCCCAGTCATCTTCAGCCAATCCGTCTTCGATCGAGATGATTGGGTATTTTTCTGTCCAGGTTTTCCAATAAGCAACCATCTCTGAGGAGCTGAGTTTCTCTCCGGTGGATTGGTGAAAGTGATATACTTTCTCATCCTCCAGATAGAACTCGGTTGCAGCAGCGTCAAGTGCAATCAGCATATCCTCTCCAGGTTTGAAGCCTGCCTTTTCGATCGCCATGATGACCATTTCTATGGCCTCTTCGTTTGATTGAATATTTGGAGCGAAACCGCCTTCATCGCCAACGTTGGTAGCGTAACCTTTGTCTTTTAGAACCGCTTTGAGTTTGTGGAATGTTTCGACACCCATTCTAAGTGCATCAGAGAATCGACTGGCACCAACAGGCACAATCATGAACTCTTGAATATCAATCCGGTTATCGGCATGGGAACCTCCGTTGAGAATGTTCATCAGTGGTATAGGCAATGTATTGGCGCTGCTACCCCCCAAATATCGATAAAGGGGCAGTCCGGAAGCCGCGGCGGCCGCCTTGGAGACAGCCATCGATACTGCAAGAATTGCGTTGGCACCGAATTCGGATTTATTGCTGGTACCATCTAGCTCACACATTAGTCGATCGATGTATAGTTGATCGAACACAGGAACATCTTCCAATTCTGCATCCAATACTTCATTGATGGTATTTATGGCCTTATTGACACCTTTTCCTAGGTAGACACTCATGTCACCGTCCCGAAGTTCCACTGCTTCGTGCTTTCCGGTAGATGCTCCAGAAGGCACCGCTGCCCGACCGAAGTAACCTGACTCCGTGTATACTTCTGCTTCTACTGTAGGGTTTCCTCTGGAGTCGAGAATTTGTCTTGCCTGAACGAGTTTGATTAAAGCCATGATTGGACGGGAATTTGGTTTGGTGCTAAAAAAGAAAGGGCGATACAACAGTGATGCATCGCCCTATTTGGAATTTTCTAAGTGCCGAACTGTATGCCGCTAGGCATCCTCCGACTTGTCTTCGTCTGAAGCTTGTTCTGCATCATCAGCTTTGGGTTCTTCAGCTGCAGGTTCATCTGCCGCTGGTGCTTCCGGAGCTGCTGGAGTTTCTTCAACTACTTCGCTAGTGGTTTCTGTAACGGTTTCTACTGCATCTGTTGCAGTTTCTTCCACTTTGTCCACAACTTCTGCTGCAGTTTCTTCTACTTTTTCCACTGCATTTGTCGCCGTGTCAGCGATGGTTTCCGCTACTGTCTCTTCTACCACCTCTGGTGCCGTGTCTACCACTGCGTCAGTTGCTGCCACCGCAGTAGCCGCTGCAGCTGTGTTAGCAGCAGTGCTTCCAGACTTCTTCTTCTTTCTTCGGGTGCGCTTACCACTTCCAGAAGCTTCTTTAGCCTGTAGCATCACTTCATTGAAGTCAACCAGCTCGATGTAACAGATTTCGGCATTATCACCAAAACGACGTCCCATCTTGATGATTCTGGTATATCCACCTGGACGGTCACCTACCTTTGGTCCTACAGTGTCGAATAGTTCCTTTACAACATGCTTGTTCTTTAGCTTGCTGAAGGCAGTTCTTCTCGAGTGAACAGTATTGGACTTTGCTTTAGTAATCAAAGGTTCAACGTATACCCGAAGAGCTTTTGCTTTAGCTAAGGTTGTCGAAATTCTTTTGTGTTCGATCAAGGAACCAGCCATGTTACTCAGCATAGCCTTTCTGTGGGCTGCTTTTCGACCAAGGTGGTTAAATTTCTTTCCGTGTCTCATTTCCTTGCGGTTTCCAGCCCTGTTGATGGGCCTTCTAAGTTTTCAAAAAGTGTGGCCAATTTGGCTTATTCTTCTTCGAGCTTGTACTTTGAAAGGTCCATTCCAAATGAAAGCCCCTTTTCTTGAATCAGCTCTTCAATTTCGACCAGTGACTTCTTACCAAAGTTTCTGAACTTGATCAGCTGGCTAGTATCGTAGTGTACTAATTCTGCCAAAGTATTAATCTTGGCCGCTTTGAGGCAGTTGTAAGCTCTCACAGACAAATCGAGATCATCAAGAGGAGTCTTGAGTATTTTTCTCATGTGTAGAATATGCTCATCTACAACATCTTCGTCTTTGTCTGCTTGTGAGTCGAATGTTATATTTTCGTCAGAGATCAACATCAGATGCTGAATCATGATTTTTGCAGATTCTTTGATGGCATCTTCCGGATGTATGGTTCCATCCGTGGTGATTTCTATGATAAGCTTCTCATAATCCGTCTTTTGCTCAACCCTAGTATTCTCAACGGTATACTTGACGTTTTTGATTGGCGTGTAGATGGAGTCCATAGGAATCACTCCGATAGCTGCATCTTTGTCTTCTTTAGAAAAGTTTTCTTCAGCTGGAACATAGCCACGGCCTTTATTGACCGTAATTTCCATGTTCAGGTTGGTTGAAGGGTCGATATTGCAAAGTACAAGGTCAGGGTTAGTGACTTTGAAACTTGAGGTAAAATTGTCTAGGTCTCCGGCGAGGAACTGGCTCTTATTAGAGAGTGAGATGTAAATTTTCTCACTGCTCAGCATTTCGTCATCTATGGCCTTTTTGAAGCGGACCTGCTTCAGGTTTAGTACCAATTCGGTAACGTCTTCCAGTACTCCTTCGATGGTAGAAAATTCGTGGTCTACTCCTTCAATTCTGATAGAAGTGACTGCGAAACCTTCAAGAGACGAAAGTAGTATTCTCCTTAGCGCATTTCCAACCGTAACACCGAAGCCCGGTTCCAGCGGCCGGAATTCAAATGTTCCTTGAAAGTCAGTCGCTTTCTGAAGAATAATTTTGTCTGGCTTAATGAAGTTTAGTAGTCCCATTCAGCACTTTGGTTTTATTTATTAATGGCTTAGTACAACTAGAGGTAGAAACTGGTCTGTGTCCGGATTACTTCGAGTAAAGTTCCACAATCAACTGCTCGTTGATGGCTTCAGGAATTTGCTCGCGTTCTGGCACTGACAAGAAGGTTCCACTCATATGCTCATCGTTCCAATCCAACCAAGGGAATTTCTTACCTCTCTTTGATAAGGTAGAACGAATCAAATCCATGTCTTTTGACTTTTCGCGCACTGAGATTACATCATTTGGCTGAACAAGGTAAGAAGGGATGTTCACTACTTTACCATTCACCATGATGTGTTTATGTCCTACAAACTGTCTCGCGGCACGTCTAGTAGGAGCGATACCCATCCGCATAACAACATTGTCGAGTCGAGATTCCAGCAATTGCAGCAAAATTTCTCCTGTTACACCTTTAGTTCTTACAGCGATTTGGAAGAATCTGCGGAATTGTTTTTCGAGCACACCATAAGTGTACTTTGCCTTTTGCTTTTCTCTGAGCTGGAGCGCGTAGTCTGATTTGTTACGACGACGCTTTGAGTTTCCGTGCTGCCCTGGTGGATACTTCCGCTTTTCAAAAGCTTTATCGTAACCAAAGATTGCTTCGCCAAACTTTCGGGCGATTTTAGTAGCTGGACCTCTATACCTTGCCATTATCGTATATTTCTTTTACTGCAAAAATCTCTTAAACTCGTCTTTTCTTAGGCGGACGACAGCCATTGTGTGGAAGTGGCGATACATCGCGGATCAATGTCACATCAATTCCGGAATTCACTACCGCTCGGATTGCTGACTCACGACCAGACCCAGGTCCTTTCACGAATACTTCCGCCTTACGCAGTCCAGCATCGTATGCTTTCTTTGCGGCCTCGCTTGACGCGATTTGTGCAGCATATGGAGTATTCTTCTTTGAGCCTCTGAAGCCTGCCTTTCCAGCAGAAGACCAGGATATCACCTGACCTGTACCATTGGTAAAAGAGATAATAATGTTGTTGAAGCTAGCTTTGATGTAGACTCTGCCTTCTGCATCGACTTTAACAACCCTTTTTTTGCTTTGTTTCTTATTCGATTTTGCCATGAGCTTGCAATTCTAAATTTTGAGACACCCTTAAACATAGCTATACAGGATACGGAAAACCGATCCTGTATATGCAGCTTCCAGGTCTTACTTCCTAGGTGCTTTCTTTTTACCCGCTACAGTACGTTTACGTCCTTTTCTGGTACGAGCATTGGTTTTGGTTCTCTGACCACGAAGTGGTAAACCTTTACGGTGTCTGATTCCTCGGTTGGAACCGATGTCCATAAGACGCTTGATGTTCATCTGTATTTCCGAACGCAATTGTCCCTCCACCTTGTAGGTATCGGTAATGATTGTACGGATTGCAGTAATCTCTTCGTCACTCCAGTCTGATACTTTCTTATCCGGATCAACATTTGCTGATTGCAGGATTGAAAGAGCTGTAGTTTTTCCAATGCCGAAGATGTAAGTCAATGAGATACACCCTCTCTTATATCTGGGTAGGTCAATACCTGAAATACGAGCCATAATTATCCTTGTCTTTGTTTAAACTTGGGATTCTTTTTGTTGATCACATAGATCTTCCCTTTTCTCCGGACGACCTTGCAGTCAGCACTTCTCTTTTTAACTGATGCTCTAACCTTCATAAGTACGTATTTATACAAAAGTAAGTCGGAAAATTTATGATAATTCCCGACTTCAATATTGCTGTTTCTATGAACTAAAGCTACTTGTACCTATAGGTAATTCTGCCTTTAGTCAGATCATAGGGAGACATTTCGACAGCGACCTTATCTCCAGGAAGGATGCGAATGTAGTGCATTCTCATTTTCCCAGCGATATGAGTGATAATCTCATGACCGTTCTCCAGACGAACGCGAAACTTCGCATTACCTAGTGATTCGATCACGACACCATCTTGTTTTATAAGGTCTTGTTTAGCCATTCACAGATTTTAGAGTGCAAAGATAATAAAATTAATCGATTTCGGTTAATTCTGCGTTTGATTTGATTGCCTCTTCGAGGTAGTCAAAGGTCGTCAGGATGTCAGCTTTCTCCTTTCCGACTGTAATCGTGTGCTCATAATGTGCACTAGGTTTTCTGTCCCTCGCAATAATGGTCCAACCGTCATCTAATTGGCGAATCTCTTTTCTTCCCAGATTGACCATTGGCTCTATAGCTATGACCAAACCTTTCTGAAGTTTGATTCCCCTTCCTCGTCTTCCATAATTAGGAACATCTGGACTTTCGTGCAGATTTCTTCCAATTCCATGTCCGACCAGTTCTCTTACAACGCCATACCTGTGTTGACGTTCGCACATATCCTGAATGGCGTAACATATATCGCCAATTCTTTTACCTATCACTGCATGCTCGATTCCCGCATAGAGTGATGCTTTTGTTACTTGTAATAGTTGTTTTACTTCCGGCTCTACTTCACCTACGCAATAAGTGTATGCCTGATCACCGTAGAAGCCATTGGCCAGTACTCCGCAATCAATTGAAAGAAGATCGCCTGGCTGGATTTCGCGCTCACTAGGCATGCCGTGAACGACCTCTTCGTTCATGCTGATACACAGTGTATATGGGAATCCGTTGTAACCCTTGAATCCAGGTACAGCCCCCTGGTCCCGAATGTATTCTTCAGCGATCTCGTCTAGCCTCAGTGTCTTTACTCCAGGTTTGATAAATGGTACGATAGCCTCGTGGGTCTTTCCTACCATTAGGCAGCTTTGCCTAATGAGCTCAATCTCCTGGTCCGTCTTATAAAAGATCATTAGACGCTCGCTCCTACTGCGTTCTTGCTTCTACCCTTTATTCTAGCTCCACCTTTCATCAGTCCATCGTAATGTCTCATCAGCAAGTGGCTTTCAATCTGCTGCAGTGTATCCAATACAACGGCAACCATGATCAGCAATGATGTTCCTCCAAAGAATAGTGCGAATTGGCTATTCACTCCTGCCAGAGTAGCAAAGGCAGGTAGAATTGCTACAATCCCCAGGAAGATAGATCCTGGTAGCGTAATCTTTGATAGCACATTATCAATAAAATCAGCAGTGTTCTTTCCTGGCTTCACACCTGGAATAAATCCATTGCTACGTTTCATATCATCAGCCATCTGAGTAGGATTGATGATCAAAGCCGTATAGAAGTAAGTGAAGATAATGACCAGTAAGAAGAAGAAGAAGTTATACCAAAATGAGGTATAAAATGCCGTTCCTTGAATTTGCTGCGCCATTGAAGAATTAGGAAAGAACTGAGCAACAAATGAAGGAATGAACATCAAGGCCTGAGCAAAGATGATTGGCATCACTCCCGAACCGTTAACTCGCAGTGGAATGTACTGACGTACTCCCCCGACTTGTTGACGTCCTACTACTCGTTTTGCGTACTGCACAGGTATTTTCCTCACTCCCTGTACCAACATTACTGTTGCCATTACAATCGCTACCAGCAAGGCAATTTCAACAAGGAAGAAGACCGGACCAGTACCACTTGAAGAGAATTTGGAGCCTACCTCAGCTGCAAGTGCAAAGGGTAATTGCGCTATGATACCCACCGTAATAAGGAGGGAAATACCATTTCCAATACCTCTGTCTGTAATCTTTTCACCCAACCACATGCAGAAAACAGTACCTGCAGTAAGCACAACTACTGTAGATAGTCCAAACAAGAAGGTCGATTGTATAGTGATCGCGTCTGCTGCTTGTGACTTTAGAAAGGTGATATATCCCACAGCCTGAACAGCTGTTACAATTATGGTCAAGTATCTCGTCAATTGCGTTACTCTTCTTCGACCACTTTCCCCATCCTTCTGCATTTTCTGGAAGGTTGGTACCACCAGCGTCAACAGCTGCATGGCAATCGAAGCGGAGATGTATGGCATGATTCCAAGAGCAAACACGGATGCGCGAGAGAATGAGCCCCCTACAAACATGTTAATCAGGCCCAACAGACCGTCCTGGCCTTGTTGGCCAAAAGCTCCTAATTGCCCGGGATCGATTCCTGGCAATACCACAAATGATCCAATTCGATAGATCAACAAAAGAAGCAACGTATAAAAAATCCTGCTCCTAAGATCTTCTATCTTATAGATGTTCTTGAGCGTTTGGATGAAATTCTTCATAATTGTAGCTACTGTGGATATTATATCAATTCAATAGTCCCACCTTGGGACTCAATAGCGCTTTTAGCAGATGCGCTGCAAGCGTGTACTTTTACGGTTAGCCCTTTAGAAAGAGCACCACCACCTAAGACCTTAACTTTTGCATTCTTAGAGACAACTCCCAGCTTCACCAATGATTCGAAATCTACTGTATAAAGGCTGTTTGCGTCTGCTATTGCCTGCAACCGATCAAGGTTTAGAGCAACATAGTCTACTCGGTTGATGTTCTTAAAACCTCTTTTCGGCAATCTCATTTGAAGGGGCATTTGTCCACCTTCAAAACCGAACCTGCGCGAATAACCAGAGCGTGATTTAGCGCCTTTATGGCCTCGGGTAGAAGTTCCTCCTCTTCCCGATCCCTGGCCACGACCAACTCTTTTGGACTTCTTTATCGAGCCTTTGGCTGGCTTTAAACTACTAAGATCCATGATAGTATATTCTCTCGTATTATAAATTTTCTACACGAACCAGGTGAGCAACCTTAACCAACATACCCTCAATCTGAGGTGTAAGTTCATGTTCAACTGGTTTATTTAGCTTTTTTATTCCCAAAGCCTGTATGGTGGCCTTTTGTCTCTTTGGAGAGCCAATGGCGCTTCTTACTTGGGTTACCTTTACCTTTGCCATAATAGTATGCTTAAGATCCCCTCTTGAGGATAAAAAAAGGCAAATTTACGAATTTGCCTTATATTATTTTTGTTAAGGATTCGAAATTAGTCGTTGAAGACTTTGTCTAGTTCAATTCCTCTGTCTTTAGCCACTGTGTAAGGATCTCTTAGCAACTGCAATGCAGCCAGAGTTGCCTTAATCACATTGTGTGCATTAGAAGTTCCAAGCGACTTCCCAATCACATTGTGGATGCCGGCACTTTCAAGAACAGCTCTCATCGCACCACCTGCCTTAACTCCGGTACCTCTCGAAGCTGGTCGCAAAAGCACCTTACCTGCGCCGAATTTCCCAAGTTGCTCGTGAGGAATGGTGTCATTGATGATAGGAACTCGAATCATGCTTTTTACAGCTTCGTCCTTCCCTTTCTGAATGGCTTCAGTTACTTCACGAGCTTTACCAAGACCGTGCCCAACCTGACCTTTTTCATCGCCAACGACCACAATTGCGGAGAAACTAAAAGTTCTACCACCTTTTGTCACCTTGGCTACTCTTCGGATATCAACAACTTTATCCTTGATTTCGCTCTCTTGAGCCCTTACTTTCTTTACGTTTTGTTTTGCCATTATACGTCAGCTACGGAAATTAGAAAATCAGACCGCCCTCTCTGGCTCCTTCAGCCAAGGCCTTCACACGTCCATGATACAAATAGCCACCTCGGTCGAACACTACTTTGTCAAATCCCTTAGCCAATGCCCGATTGGCAATTTGCTGGCCAACAGATTTAGCTTTGTCGATCTTGGCATTGGAACCAGCTATTTCAGCATCCCTTGAAGAAGCAGAGGCCAGCGTGTGTCCCATTTCGTCATCAATCAATTGCGCGTAAATCTCTTTATTGCTTCTGTATACACTTAATCTAGGACGAACCAGTGAACCGATTACCTTCTTTCGAATCTTTCTTCGAATCTTCTGGCGTCTTTGCGTTTTATTAGAGGACATAGTATTAAACAATTATTATCAACATCAAAATTATCCTGCTGTCTTACCAGCCTTTCTTCGAATCTGTTCACCAACAAACTTGATTCCTTTGCCTTTGTATGGCTCTGGCTTACGGAAGCTTCTAACCTTAGCAGCTATCTGCCCAACCAATTGCTTATCCGGACTTGTCAGCGTTACAATTGGATTGCTACCCTTCTTTGTTTCAGCTTCCACCTTTACCTCATTAGGTACGTAGAAGAACACTGGGTGAGAAAAACCAAGAGCTAATTCCAGCAACTGACCTCTATTATTCGCACGATATCCAACACCGACCAGTTCCAGCTGAATCTGATAACCTTCAGCACAACCTTGCACCATATTGGCTATCAATGTTCTTGAAAGACCGTGCAGTGCTTTGTGACGCTTTTGTTCAGTTGGTCTTTTGACACGTATAACCGCACCTTCATGATCAATAATCATCTCGCCGTTGATCTGCTGAGTCAGCTCTCCTTTGGGACCCTTAACCGTTACAAGATTGGCCGAATCAACCTTAACATCTACACCAGCAGGGATGCTTATTTCTGAATTTCCTATTCTGGACATAACACTAAAAATTATTCGCTATTAGTAAACCTGGCAAAGAACCTCGCCTCCAATGTTCATCGATCTTGCCTTCTTATCAGTCATCACACCTCTCGAAGTAGAGACAATAGTTAAGCCCAGACCGTTTATGGTTCGAGGAATAGAGCTTGAACCAGCATACTTTCTCAATCCTGGCTTGCTTACTCTTTTCAACTTCCGAATAACTGATGCATTGGTTTTCGGGTCATACTTCAAAGCAATTTTGATAATGCCCTGATTATTGGGAGTGTCTTCAAACTTGTACCTGAAGATGTAACCGTGCTCATACAGAATCTCGGTAATACTCTTTTTCATCTTGGAAGCTGGTATTTCAACAACCAAATGGCCTGCTAGCAGAGCGTTACGCACTCTTGTCAGGTAATCAGCTATAGGATCAGTTATTACTGCCATCGATAATACTCTTTTCTGTTTCTTCTTAATTTATTACCAGCTGGCTTTTCTGACACCTGGAATAGTACCATTGGAAGCCATTTTTCTAAACTTCACTCTTGAAATTCCGAAGAACCTCATATAACCTCTTGGTCTACCTGTAAGACCACATCGGTTGCGCAATCTTTTAGCCGAGGAATTTCTTGGCAATTTGTCCAACTCTTCCCACTCACCAGCAGCTTTTAGTGCGGCACGCTTCTCAGCATACTTTGCTACCATCCTCTCTCTTTTCTTTTGTCTTGCTAAAATCGATTTCTTTGACATATCTAGCTTGTATTTATGCTTTTTTGAATGGCATTCCAAGAGCCTTCAGCAGTTCGTATGCTTCGCTATCAGTTTTTGCGGAAGTCACAAAAGTAATATCCATTCCAGTGATCTTGTTGATCTTATCAAGATCAATCTCAGGAAAGATAATCTGCTCTGTAACTCCTAAGGTATAATTGCCTCGACCATCGAAGCTACGATCATTGATACCTCTAAAATCCCTCACACGAGGAAGTGCCACAGCAATAATCCTATCCAGGAATTCCCACATAATCTGGCCTCTGAGCGTAACTCTGGCACCAATCGGCATTTCCTCTCTAAGTTTGAAGTTTGAGATCGCCTTCTTAGCATAAGTTACTACTGCCTTCTGACCGGTAATCATGGTCATTTCATTTACAGCATTCTCAACCAGCTTTTTGTCCTGAGTTGCGGCACCAATACCCTGGTTGACACAAATCTTAAGCAACTTTGGAAGTTGCATGTTGTTGCTATAGTTGAATTTCTCCTGCAATGCAGGGATCACTTCTTCCTTGTATTTAGTTCTTAACCTTGGTGTATACATTAGATAACCTCCCCTGATTTTTTCGCATAACGAACCAACTTACCGTCAACCAACTTCCTACCGACTTTGGTTGGCTGTCCTGATTTCGGATCGACCAGCATTAGATTTGAAATATGTACAGCAGCTTCTTGTTTGAGAATCCCACCGTCAGGATTTGCTGCATCAGGTTTGCTGTGCTTAGTCACAACTCTTACCCCTTCCACAAAGGCCTTTTGTGTGCTGTAGTCAACAGAGAGTACTGCACCTTCCTTGCCCTTATCGGCTCCTGAGATAACCTTTACCATATCGCCTTTGAGAATCTTTATTTTGGGGCGAAATCTACTTTTCTTTGTATTCTTGCTCATCTTACAGAACTTCTGGCGCTAATGAGATAATCTTTGAGTAATCTCCTTCTCGCAATTCCCTGGCAACAGGGCCAAATATACGAGTTCCTCTAGGCTCCCCTGAGGCGTTCAATAGAACACAGGCGTTGTCGTCAAAACGGATATAGGATCCGTCGCGTCTACGCAGCTGTTTTTTGGTTCTGACAATTACAGCCGTCGATACCTGTCCTTTTTTGACACCACCAGCTGGCATTGCATCTTTTACAGTGATGATGATCCTATCACCAACACTAGCATATCTTCTTTTGGTGCCGCCAAGAACGCGAATGCAAAGTACTTCCTTCGCACCACTATTGTCAGCTACTCTAAGTCTGGACTCCTGTTGTATCATGGCTTATTTTACTCTTTCAATGACTTCCACCAAACGCCATCTTTTGCGCTTGCTTAGAGGTCTGGTTTCCATTATTCTTACTGTATCACCCTCTTGACAATCGTTTTTCTCATCATGGACAGTGTACTTGGTTGTCTTCTTGATGAACTTTCCGTACAGAGGGTGTGGTACCTTTCTTTGCACAGCCACTGTGATGGTCTTATCCATCTTGTCGCTCGTTACTAGGCCCACTCTTTGTTTCCGCAGTTTCCTGGTTTCCATCCGGTTTCTTCTTTATGGATGATTAAGATTGTTTCATTTCAGCCAGCTGTCGAGCTCTCAACTCTGTCTTGTATCGTGCAATTGTTTTTCGAGCATTCCGAAAAACATTTGTATCATCCACAGGTGTTATAGCGTGACTAAAACGAGTTTGCTGCTTCTCTCTGGTTGCATCCGCAATTCTCTCCTTCAGTTCCTCTATTCCTAGATCAGCTAGATTTTCTTTTTTCTTCTTCGCCATTTTTTTCAGCTTTGTCTATTCGGTATAATCTCTACGAACCACCATTTTCGTTCTGATTGGAAGTTTCTGAGCAGCAAGCCTCATGGCTTCTTGTGCAACAGCTTTTGGAACACCTTCAGCTTCAAAAATAATTCTTCCAGGCTTTACAGTGGCAACCCAGCCTGATGGTGCACCCTTACCCTTACCCATACGTACTTCAGCCGGCTTTTTGGTAATTGGCTTGTCTGGAAAAATTCTAATCCAGACCTTTCCTTCCCTTTTCATGTACCTCGTTAGCGCAATCCTTGCTGCCTCAATCTGACGCTCTGTGATCCACGCTGAGTCAAGTGTCTTCAAGCCAAAGGAGCCAAAAGCCAATGTAGAGCCTTTAGTGGCAATTCCTCGTACACGACCCTTTTGCTGCCGTCTCCATTTTACTCTCTTAGGTGCTAACATTCTTTCTATATTTTTCAGTTAACCAATACAGGTCAACTCTAATTCCTTTTGATGCTTTCTAGTTGTTTCCGCCTCTTCTTCCACCACCGCGACGATCACCGCCTCTTCTATCACCACCTCGTCGATCTCTTCCACCTCTGCGACCTCCATCCCGGCCACCACGCTTCTGACCAGCTCCTACATCAGGAGACAAGTCTCTCTTGCCAAACACCTCGCCTTTGCAAATCCATACCTTGACGCCAATCTTGCCATAAACGGTTTGGGCCTCCTTCAGACAATAATCAATGTCTGCTCTAAATGTATGCAACGGTGTTCTTCCAAGCTTGTACTCTTCCGAACGAGCCATCTCAGCGCCACCAAGTCGACCAGAGACACGAATTTTGATACCTTCAGCTCCCATTCGCATGGTAGACTGAATGGCCATCTTCGATGCTCTTCGGAAATTCACCCTACCCTCTAGCTGCTTAGCAATGGTCTCAGCAACAATAGCTGCATCCATCTCAGGTCGACGAATTTCGACAATATTAATCTGAATGTCTTTCTTCGTGATCTTCTTTAGCTCTTCACGAATTTGATCGACTTCTTGTCCACCCTTACCGATAATGATTCCCGGGCGTGCCGTGTGAATTGTAACAGTGATTCTGTTCAAAGTACGCTCGATTACCATTCGAGCAATACCACCTTTTGAGATACGAGCGCTTAGGTATTCACGAATCTTTTCGTCTTCAACAAGCTTACTCGCGAAATCTGCCTTCGATGCGTACCAGTTAGAATCCCATCCACGGATGATCCCCAAACGATTAGCTATTGGATTTACTTTCTGTCCCATGTTCTATATTTATTCTGCTTGGGTATTTTCAACCGTGTCCTTAGAGTCAACTATAATAGTAATGTGGTTCATTCTCTTTCTGATTCGGTGTGGACGACCGAACGAAGCTGGACGAAAACGCTTCAAGGTCTTTCCCTGATCAACCGTAATCTTCTTTACAACCAGCTGACTATCATCTACAGCTGCACCAGGATTTCCATTACGCCAGTTATACACCGCCGACAAAAGTAACTTCTCTATAATTCTTGCTCCGGCTTTTGAGGTAAACCGAAGTGTATTCAGAGAACGGTCTACATCCATACCACGAACAATATCCGCCACCAAACGCATCTTCCGTGGTGATCCTGGACAATTTCTCAACTTAGCTACTGCTTCCATGCTCAAATTCCTTTTGCTTATTTCTTAGAAGAGTGTCCTCTAAAGTTTCTGGTAGGGGCAAACTCTCCAAGCTTATGGCCTACCATATTTTCTGTCACGTAAACAGGAATAAACTTATTCCCATTATGAACTGCGAAAGTATGCCCAACAAAATCTGGTGTTATTACCGAAGCACGAGACCAGGTCTTGATAACTGACTTTTTGTTTGAGCTGTTTACCTTATCAATTTTCTTCAATAGCTTGTGAAAAATGTAAGGTCCTTTTCTTAGCGATCTAGGCATACTATTATCTCCTTTTCGTTTTACGTCTTGTAATAATCAATTTAGAAGAAGGCTTCTTTCTGTTCCTTGTCTTCTTTCCTTTCGCATACAATCCCGTTCTTGATCTAGGGTGACCTCCTGAGGACTTACCCTCACCACCACCCATTGGGTGATCTACCGGATTCATAGCAACACCCCTTACACGAGGTCTTCTGCCTTTCCATCTGCTTCTTCCAGCCTTTCCCATAGACTGCAAACTGTGGTCGGTATTCGAAACAGATCCAATGGTAGCCATGCAAACTGCCAATACCATTCTCGTCTCCCCTGAAGGCAACTTCAGAATCGCATACTTGCCGTCCTTTGCCGTAAGCTGAGCGTAGGTACCAGCGCTTCTGGCCATCACCCCTCCACCGTTGGGCCGCAATTCAATATTGTGAACTACCGTTCCCAAAGGAATATCGCGAAGCGGAAGGCAATTTCCCAGTTCCGGCGCTACCGAAGCACCAGATACCACTTTATCTCCTTTCTTAAGTCCCTCCGGAGCAATGATATAGCGCTTTTCTCCATCAGTATAAGCAAGCAAGGCAATAAAAGCGGTTCTGTTAGGATCGTACTCAATACTCTGAACAGAGGCCTCAATATTGTGCTTATCTCTCTTAAAGTCAATAACGCGATATTTCTTCTTGTGACCCCCACCTCGATATCTCATAGTCATCCTTCCGGAGCTATTTCGGCCACCCGAACGCTTAATCGGTTCTAGCAGACTTCTTTCGGGACTCGCCGTGGTAACCTCAGCAAAGGTATTTTGCACTCTAAAGCGAGTGCCAGGAGTCATCGGTCTAAACTTTCTAACAGGCATTTCCTCTCGTCTTAAATATTACTGTAAAAATCGATGGTATCACCTTCGGCTATTCGAACGATCGCTTTCTTCTTGGCTGAAGTTTTACCTTGCAGAAGGCCGCTTTTCGTAAATCTTGATTTCTTTTTACCTGGAGAAATCAAGGTATTGACCGACTCCACTGATACTCCGTACATGCGCTCGACTGCATCTTTAATCTGAATCTTATTAGAATTCAGGTGCACGAAGAAAACGTACTTGTTTTCCTTCTCGCTCATAAGAGCAGTTCGCTCTGTAATGTGTGGCTTAACCAATATATCGTTAATCTGAGGCATCTTTTATGCTTTTCGAGCTACTAATAGTTATTCAATGCTTCAACAGCACTCTCCTTGATCAGAAGATATCCTGCTTTCAAAATTGCGTAGGTATTCAGCTCATTGGGATTCGTAACCTCTGCATTCTTAATGTTGCGAGCTGATAGAAGAAAGTTTCTGTCCTCCGGACCGATTACCATAAGACTACGCTTTTCTTGTGCTCCAACATTCTTGAGAAGCTTTGCAATCTGGGCTGTCTTGGGAGCATCCAGATTAAAGTCTTCAACAACAATGATCTTTTCTTCCTTGGCTTTATAGGATAGAGCAGACTGTCGCGCTAAGGCCTTAACCTTCTTATTCAACTTAAGCTGGTACTTCCTGGGACGAGGACCAAATACACGCCCCCCCCCCTTAAACAAAGGATTCTTGATGCTACCTGCTCTGGCAGTTCCCGTACCTTTCTGCTTCTTCAACTTCTTAGTAGAACCCTTGATTTCTCCGCGTTCCTTGGCCTTGTGTGTACCCTGGCGCTGTGCAGCCAGGTAAGACTTAACAGCCAGATAAAGAACGTGATCATTTGGTTCTACACCAAAGACAGTCTCAGATAATTCTACAGATCTGCCGGTTGAAGCACCATCAATATTTACTACGTCTACTCTCATCGCTCAATTAGTTCTGAATCGTTACATAAGAGCCTCTCGCACCAGGCACAGCTCCCTTAAGCAAAATCAAATTCTTGTCGGCGAACACCTTCACCACCTTCACATTTGGAAGAGTGACCGTCTGTCCACCAGTTCTACCAGCCATTCGCATTCCCTTGAACACTCGGGAGGGAGTTGAACCGGGTCCCAATGAACCAGGAGCTCTCAGTCGGTTATGCTGACCGTGGGTTGCATCCCCAACACCGTGGAAACCATGTCTCTTTACAACACCCTGGAAACCCTTTCCCTTCGAAGTGCCAGTCACAGAAACAACCTCACCTTCATCAAAGATGTCGATCTTGATTTCATCACCTGCAGCAGCCTCCAATTCAAAGTCCCGAAATTCTACCAATTTTCTCTTTGGCGAAATTCCCGCTTTCTTGAAGTGTCCTTGCATAGGTTTGCTGGTATTCTTTTCCTTTGCATCATCGAAAGCAACCTGAACACTCGAATAACCATCGCTATCAGGAGTCTTTACTTGAGTCACAAAGTTAGGACCTGCCTCTACCATCGTACAACATACGTTGGTACCATCTTCCAGGAAAATGCTGGTCATTCCTATTTTCTTTCCTATTATTCCCTTCATGATTATACCTTGATTTCTACATCAACTCCACTCGGCAACTCCAATTTCATCAGTGCATCCACTGTCTTTGAAGTCGAGCTATAAATGTCCAATAGTCGCTTGTACGTTGACAATTGGAACTGTTCTCTTGCCTTCTTATTTACGTGAGGCGATCTCAGGACCGTAAAAATCTTCTTCTCAGTTGGCAACGGAATCGGGCCAGTTACAACTGCTCCAGTCGATCTCACTGTCTTTACAATCTTCTCAGAAGACTTATCAACCAAATTGTGGTCGTAGGACTTAAGTTTGATGCGAATTCTTTGTGTCATTCTACTCTACGTTTACTTTTCCTTTTGCCTTAGCAATTACGTCTTCGGAAATACTTGCTGGGGCAACAGCATAATGCGAAAATTCCATGCTTGAAGTCGCTCTTCCAGAGGTATTAGTTCTCAGGTCTGTAACATACCCAAACATCATCGACAAAGGCACCTTTGCCTTGATCATTTGAGCAGTACCCTTCATATCCATACCATCGAGTTGACCCCTTCTTCTGTTCAAATCCGCGATCACATTTCCACTGTACTCATCCGGAGTAATAACCTCCAATTTCATTATTGGCTCCATGATTTTTGGACCTGCACTCATGGCAGCAGACCTGAAAGCAGCCTTAGCACAAAGCTCAAACGAAAGCTGATCTGAATCCACCGCGTGGAAACTACCATCGTAAAGAACTACCTTCATCGCTTCTACTTCATATCCCGCGAGAGGACCTGCTTCCATTGCCATCTTGAACCCTTTCTCTACTGATGGAATGAATTCTCTTGGAATGTTTCCTCCCTTGATCTGGTTCTCAAACTGAAGTCCAGGCTTAACCTCTCCTGACTCCTCGTCTGGAGTGGCCGGCATCATTTTGAACTGAATCTTCGCAAACTTACCACGACCACCAGACTGCTTTTTGTACACCTCCGTGTGATCAATTTCAGCCGTCAGTGCCTCTTTGTAGTTCACCTGAGGAGCTCCCTGATTGCATTCAACCTTGAACTCTCTACGAAGTCTGTCCACAATAATGTCAAGGTGTAACTCGCCCATTCCACTAATCACAGTTTGACCAGTTTCTTCCTCGAAATGCACTCGGAAAGTTGGATCTTCCTCTGCCAGCTTAGCCAAGCCAATTCCCAACTTATCCAAATCTTTCTGTGAAAGTGGCTCAACAGCAAGAGAAATAACCGGATCAGGGAAAGTCATACTCTCCAGAACGATTGGGTTTTTACTATCGCAAAGCGTATCTCCTGTTCGTACATCCTTGAAGCCTACTCCAGCCCCGATATCTCCGGCTTCAATAAAATCAATTGGATGCTGCTTATTTGAGTGCATCTGATAGATTCTCGAAACTCTCTCCTTCTTTCCACTTCTCGTGTTCAAAATAGAACCACCTGCGTCCAGACGACCTGAATAGACCCGGAAGAAGCAAAGTCTTCCTACGAACGGGTCAGTGGCTATCTTGAATGCAAGAGCTGAGAAAGGCTCATTAACATCCGGCTGTCTGCTTGCCGGCTCGTCAGTATCAGGATTCACCCCTTCAATAGCTTTGATATCCAACGGTGATGGCAAGTACTCAATTACTGAGTCCAACAAACGCTGCACACCCTTATTCTTAAAAGCAGAACCGCAGAACATTGGGATAATGGAAAGATCACATACGGCCGCACGAATTGCAGCAGTCAACTCTGCTTCAGTTATGGAATTCGGATCTTCAAAGTACTTTTCCAAAAGAGTATCATCATACTCCGCTACTGCTTCAACCAGGGCACCTCGGTATTCTGTCACCAGGTCAGCCATATCGGCCGGAATCTCCACTACTTCGAAAGTAGATCCAAGCTCGTCATCCCAAATAATGGCCTGATTTGTAATCAAATCTACCACGCCTTTGAAAGACTCTTCTGCACCAATTGGTAACTGTAGCGGCACTGGGTTCGCTCCCAAAATTTCTTTTACCTGCTTCACAACCTCAAGGAAGTTGGCACCAGTACGATCCATCTTATTTACGAATCCAATTCTAGGTACCTCGTAGCGATTTGCCTGACGCCAAACTGTCTCTGACTGTGGCTCTACCCCTCCTACTGCACAAAAGAGTGCAACAACGCCGTCAAGAACACGCAAAGAACGCTCTACTTCCACGGTGAAGTCAACGTGACCCGGGGTATCGATGATATTAATCTGATAGGTCTTTTCTCGGTAATTCCACTCGCAACGAGTTGCAGCAGAGGTAATCGTAATTCCTCGCTCCTGCTCCTGTTCCATCCAATCCATTACTGCCGCTCCATCGTGTACTTCCCCAATCTTGTGGGTAATACCGGTGTAAAAGAGAATTCGCTCAGTAGTGGTAGTCTTGCCCGCATCGATGTGCGCGGCAATACCAATATTTCTCGTAAAATTAAGATCCCGTGCCATTTTGGTCTGCTAATTTTGTTGAATAGACTGCTATATAAGCAATCCTTAAATTATTCCTAAACTCTAAAATGAGAGAAAGCTTTGTTGGCCTCGGCCATTTTATGCGTATCTTCTTTCTTTTTTACTGCTGCACCTTCTCCTTTAGCTGCTGCCATTACTTCAGCCGAGAGCTTTTCAGCCATCGACTTGCCATTACGCTTTCTAGCATACAATACCATCCACTTGATGCCTTGTGAAATTTTCCTGTCTGCTCGAATTTCAATCGGAATCTGAAAGGTTGCACCACCAATTCTGCGACTCTTCACCTCAACCATTGGCATAATGTTGTTCAATGCCTTCTTCCACACCTCAAGCCCGCTTTCATTGGTTTTCTCTTCCACTATATCCATAGCGTCATAGAAGCACTTGTAAGCAACGCTCTTCTTGCCGCTGATCATCATATCATTGACAAAACGAGTTACCAGCTGATCCTTATACCGAGGGTCTGGCGCTAATGGTCTCTTTTTCGCTCTTGCTTTTCTCATTCTAGCTCAGGCTTTTGATTTCTTTTGTTATTGCTTCTTTCTCTTTTAGGCTTTTTTCTTTGGTCGCTTAGCACCGTACTTCGATCTGCTCTGAGTTCGATCCTGTACACCTGCGGTATCGAGTGAGCCTCGAACAATGTGATAACGCACTCCTGGGAGATCTTTCACCCTTCCACCTCTGATGAGTACGATAGAGTGCTCCTGTAGATTATGACCTTCTCCTGGTATGTAGGCAATCACTTCAATGCCATTAGTAAGCCTCACCTTCGCAACCTTGCGTAAAGCAGAATTTGGCTTCTTAGGAGTTGTGGTATATACCCTGGTACATACTCCCCGCTTCTGAGGACTTGAATCCAGTGCACGAGACTTACTCGCCATCTTGATTGTCTTTCTTCCCTTTCTTACTAACTGTTGTATCGTAGGCATATCCAAATTTTACTACAAACCTGTCATTATCTGTCCCTTAGGACTTCTTAGATGCTTTATCATGCGACAAAAAAACGCCAACCCCGCCAAAATATCTTTGGCGCAGATTAACTCTCACTTTGCCAAATCAACATAGTACTTAAATTGACCAGTCGACTATAAGGCGCGGCAAAGGTAAGGACTTCCTAGCGTTTTATCAAGGAAATTGCCGATTTCTTTGCAAGTGTTTGTGGCTGAAATCGTCCCAACTCCGTATTACTTGCCTTCTGGTAGAGCTCAAATAGACATTGGGGCAAAATAGACGCACTTATGGTGCATTATTCTTTACCTTTAAAGATTTTTGACGTGTATAGTTGAAGTACAGCCTTTCCTAACAATTATTCGAATATCATGAAATACAGCCCAATCGATAGTGCTCTCTTCATTAACAATAGACGAGACTTCGCTCAACAACTGCCAAAAGGAAGCATGGCAGTAATCAATTCCAACGATCTAATGCCGCGATCAGCTGATCAGGATTTCAAGTTTCGACAAAATTCAGACTTGCTTTTCCTCACAGGAATCGATCAGGAAGAAACACGACTGATCGTATTTCCGGATTGTCCTCTCGAAGGCTTCGAAGAAGTATTGTTCATTCGGAAAACCAACAAGCATATTGCTGTCTGGGATGGCCATAAGTATACTAAGGAGGAGGCAACCAAGGCCTCAGGTATCCAAAAAATCCAATGGACTGAAGATTTCGATGGTGTCTTGAAAACGCTAATGCACCTTGCCGAAACCTGCTACCTCAATTCAAACGAACACGGGAGATACACAACCAAGGTTCCCACTGCTGACATGCGTTTCGCAAAGGAGATGCGAGAAAAATTTCCCTTCCATAACTTCGAGCGCGCTGCACCTATACTTACAGACCTTAGAAGTGTCAAATCTGCCATTGAGATTGACCTGATGCGAGAAGCAATCAAGATCACTGGCAATGCCTTCAACAAGGTCTTGAGATTTATGCAACCTGGCGTGATGGAGTACGAAGTGGAAGCCCTGATACTTCACGAGTTTATTGCAAATCGTGCCACTGGCCCTGCCTATCCTTCAATCATAGCTTCGGGACAAAATGCTTGTATTCTTCATTATGTAGATAATAACCAGGAATGCAGGGATGGAGATGTAATTCTTATGGACTTCGGGGCAGAATATGCCAATTATGCTGCAGACCTTACCAGAAGCATACCCGTCAATGGGAGGTTTACGGACAGGCAAAGAAACGTCTACGATGCAGTGCTCAGAGTTATGAAGCAAGCCACTCAAATGTTGAGACCTGGAGTCTTTCTCGACGAATACCACAAGCAAGTAGGGAGCATTGTCGAAGAGGAACTGATACATTTAGGTCTGCTAAATGCACAAGATGTGAAAAATCAAGATCCACAAGCTCCATTGTATAAGAAATACTTTATGCACGGAACGTCTCATTTTCTTGGTCTCGATGTGCATGATGTCGGAGATAAAACGAAGCCTATCTCAGCTGGTAACGTGTTTACAGTCGAACCTGGAATATACATTCCTGATGAAGGATTGGGCATTCGCATTGAGAATGATGTGCTGGTAACCGAAACAGCTACCCTTAACTTGATGGAAGACATTCCGGTTGAAGCCGAACACTTAGAGGACCTTATGAATGCTGTAAAAGCGTAATCATCTAAATTTGGATCGCAACATGCGACACATCATAGCCGCCATCCCTTCACTCTTCACGCTTCTCAACTTGTTTTTGGGATGCGCCGCCCTGGTACAAATATTTACAGGCAAACTAGAGTATGTCCCGTGGATCGTCATTGCGGCCGCTTTTGCTGATTTTCTTGACGGTTTCGTCGCCAGGCTACTGAAGACCTCTTCTGAAATTGGCAAACAACTGGACAGTCTGGCAGATATGGTCAGTTTTGGTCTTGTACCGGGTGCGATACTTTTCAATTTTTTTCGCCTTGGAGGGCATAGCGGTTTTTGGCCTTATATTGGCTTCAGTGTAACCCTATTCTCTGCATTGAGATTGGCAAAGTTCAATTTAGATACCAGACAGACTAATGACTTCATCGGACTTGCCACCCCAGCTTGTACAATGTTCTTTATTGGCTTGGTGTTCATGCTCAGCGACCCGACCTTTGCTTGGGATAAAATCCTGCTCAACCGATACTTCTTAATGACGAGTAGTCTGATTTTTTCGTTTCTTTTGGTATCAGAAATTCCCATGTTTGCTAATAAGTTCAAGAGCTTTAAAGTCCACGACAATCGCCTGCGATACAGTATTATTTTGATCGGGCTCCTTTTGATCTTCTTTTTCAAGGGTTCCGGTCTGGCTCTCAGCATTTTGGTGTATATCGTTGCAAACGTTATTGCGTTTTTGGCAAGAGGAACAAAAATAGAGCGTGCATAAAAAAGGCCAGCACTACTGTTGTGCTGGCCTCTGCTTTTTAGCTTTGTAAATTCCTGGATTCTTACTTTTCTCCAAATCGGTCGTAGGCAGCTTCCGCTCGTAGACCTAGACGCTCACCGTTTAGATAAGGCACAATCGAAGCCTTGGAATACCCCCAATCAACCAAGTCAGACTGATATTGCTGTGCAGATTCTAAATGTGTGAAATTACCAACAAAATAGTGATACAAACCATCGTCAGATACTTCAACTTCATAAACATTTCTTACCTGCCGGATAAAGTTACTGGTTTCAGGAAGTTTACGTGAAAATACCCCAATCTGAATTCTAAGCTCAAACTCATCTTCATTCTTCAGGCTAGGCTTAGGGCGATAAACTTCATCCGATGGCAATAAAGCTCGACCCATGTTCTGAGTCACCCTACGCATGGTATCCATATCCTCTGTATGGCCAACCTGAGGATTATCATCCTGATAGCGCGTACCATTTTCAACCGAAACCACATATCGAATGTAACCAGCGTCATGCATATAAGGCACATTTTTACCTTTCAACGTCAGGTTAATAATTTCCGATTCGGAACGATTAATAGTAGAAATCAGCTCAGAATCTTCAATATTGTTTTCAAGAATCTTGGAAATCGTATACTGACGCTCCGGCTCTAGTCGAAAATACACTCTACCATCGCCTGAAGTCCCCTGATGCTGGATCTCATTAGATACCAGATCACGAAGTTCTACCACAGAGTAATGCAGCGGTTCATCTGTGATTTGGTCAACTACCAATACCACCAGCATAATATCCAATGAACTCTGAGGTCCGATATTAGGATGGCTGATTCCTGAACCGCTAGTGCTTACTTTCACGGTACCGGATTGCTGATCAACCTGGAGATTATCACTATCATACCCCCGGTCTGAGATCTCTTCCTTATCGTAAGAACTCACACCAGTTCTTAAATCCCGATTGGCCAGTTGCTTATTTTTCTTTAACAATTCTTTTACAAGGTAAATATCGTGATCACCCGCTCCACCTTTTCGATTGGAATTCAAAAAACCAAACGACTTATCTGCTGACAAAACTAGACCAAAATCATCGCTCGAGTCATTTACAGGAGCTCCAATGTTTAGCACAGCCCACTGTTGATTCAGCTTCACAGCCCTAAATATGTCCAATCCTCCAAATCCACCCATTCCATCAGAAGAAAAGTACAATTCGCCATCGGCATGCTCAAATGGCTTTACCTCATCTCCTAATGAGTTTATAGTTGGCCCAAGATTGATAGGAGCAGACCAGGAATGTTCTAACCATTGCGTAACGTAAAGATCATAGCCACCATACCCACCTGGCATATTTGAAGAGAAATACAACCTCAACCCATCAGCAGAAATGAAAGGATCCTTAACGGAAAAACTCTCATCATTGCTATTGAAGTTAAATTCCTTTGCACGAGACCAGTCCCCTCTGGCGTCTCGCTCCATCATAAATACCTTTTCGACACTGCGTTTCTTCTTGTTTACAACCAAGGAAGAAAAATAGACTCGATTTCCATCACCAGCCGGACAGAAAGAGGAAGTCGGCTCCAGCCGCATTGCTTTATCAAAAAACTTTTTCGGTTCGTATAGCTGGAGATCACTTCTCGATTTGGCAAAATAAGCCCTACGTTGCCCTTGCTTGCTAGCTGATTTATCACTACTCCCGGAAATAAAAACCAATCCATCCTGATAAAAACCCGGAGAGAGTTCGGCTTCCACGGTGTTAGTTGTCAACTTAACAAGTTCGTAGTTGGACTTAGGAGCTTGATCTGCCGCCAATTGTTCGCAAGATTCGATAAAAACAGCAACCTGCGGATGGAAAGGATCCTGATGATGAATTTGCTCCAAATGACGCAGGGCAGTGCTGTAATGCTTATTCTGCATACAAGCTAAGGCCAGCGACAATAGCAACTCAGAATCATTTGGTTTTAGCTGCAGAGCCCTACTATACCAATGCTCAGATTTGGTCGTTTCTCCAAGCCGTTTGTAAATTTCCGCAAGGCCTTTGGTGGCGGACAGATTGTCTTTGTCCTTCTTCAGTATACCAAGATACATTTCCTCGGCATCCGAAAGCTTCTCCTGGCTAATGTAGCGATCTGCTTTCTTCAAAGCTGCTCGCTGTGCATTACTATTGTGGGGTAGGAGGAGAAACAGACAAAGGATCACAATTTGGAATCCTAAGGTTTTCATTTTCACAATTTAATCTAAGCAAATATTGCAAGATTTGAACCAATAATCAATTTGATAGGGGCTTACAAATTATTAGCGTACAAATCTGCTTTTATCGGGCTTCTCACAAGGATTATTAAGTTTCTTAACTTACCTTTGTGCCACCTTTAGACGGCGATATCCCGTTTGGTAATTAAAATAACATTAATCGTACAATTTATGGCAAATGTCGGCAAGATTAAGCAAGTAATTGGTGCCGTGGTGGACGTGAGCTTTGAAGGCAAAGATAGTGTATTGCCGGAAATTCTCAACGCACTAACAGTAAAAAGAGAAAGCGGCGAACTCTTGATCCTTGAGTGTCAGCAACATCTCGGAGAAAATAGTGTAAGAACCATCGCGATGGATGCCACAGAAGGGCTAACTAGAGGCATGGAAGTTATCGACTCCGGGAAGCCAATTAGTATGCCTGTTGGTCCCGAAATTAAAGGACGATTGTTCAACGTAGTGGGAACCGCTATCGACGGTATGCCCCAGGTTTCTCGTGAGCAATCTAGAGCGATCCACAACAATCCTCCCGCATATGATAACCTTTCAACCGATTCCGAGCTTCTCCTAACTGGGATCAAAGTAATCGATTTGCTTGGTCCATACTCGAAAGGAGGGAAAATTGGACTCTTTGGTGGTGCAGGTGTAGGAAAAACTGTACTCATCATGGAGCTGATCAACAATATCGCAAAGGCCCACGAAGGACTATCCGTATTCGCAGGTGTAGGAGAAAGAACTCGTGAGGGTAATGATCTCCTGAGAGAGATGATCGAAGCAAATGTGATCAAGTATGGAGAGCACTTTGTCGAATCAATGGAAAAAGGTGGATGGGATATTGACAAGGTCGACAAAAAAAGTCTTGCTGCTTCCCAGGCCACCCTGGTATTTGGTCAGATGAACGAACCGCCTGGAGCTCGAGCTAGAGTAGCATTATCTGGGCTGACAATTGCAGAATATTTCCGCGATGGTGAAGGAAGCGAATCTTCAGCTGGTAAGGACGTACTCTTCTTCATCGATAATATATTCCGATTTACACAAGCTGGTTCCGAAGTATCCGCATTGCTGGGTAGAATGCCTTCTGCAGTAGGATATCAGCCTACTTTGGCCACCGAGATGGGGATGATGCAAGAGCGCATTACTTCAACTAAGAGAGGCTCTATTACTTCTGTGCAAGCAGTTTATGTACCGGCAGATGACTTGACAGACCCGGCGCCTGCAACAACTTTCGCCCACCTCGATGCAACCACCGTATTGAACAGGAAACTTGCATCTCTGGGTATCTACCCAGCAGTAGATCCTCTGGATTCTACCTCAAGAATTCTTACTCCGGATATCGTAGGCCAGGCACATTACGATTGCGCCCAAAACGTGATTCAAATTCAGCAGCGATACAAAGAGTTGCAGGATATTATTGCGATTCTAGGTATGGATGAGCTCTCGGAAGAAGACAGATTGACCGTTCTAAGGGCTAGAAAAGTGTCGCGATTCTTGTCGCAGCCTTTCCACGTTGCAGAGCAGTTCACCGGTCTAAAGGGTTGCCTGGTATCAATCGAGGAAACGATTCGAGGCTTCAATATGATCCTTAATGGTGAAGTCGATGAGTATCCCGAAGCGGCTTTCAACCTCGTTGGTACGATTGATGATGCTATTGAGAAAGGCAAGAAAATGATGGCCGAAGCCTAAACACTAGAAATATGAATGTACAGGTATTGACACCAGTTCAAAAAGTTTTTGATGGAGATGCTACAGGCATCCAGCTTCCAGGCGTTAAAGGAAGTTTCGAAATTCTAAACAACCACGCCCCATTGATCGCTGCGCTTGGTGAAGGCACCCTCAGAATCAACACAGGAAAAGAGGAGCAAGTCATACAAATCGCAAGCGGCTTTGTAGAAGTTCTTAATAATCAAGTGGTGGTCCTTGTAGAAGGAGCATCTTCATGATATATTGATGTTTGATGAAAAAGAAAAGCCGTCTCGAAAGAAGAGACGGCTTTTTTTGTGCCCTGACAAGCTGATAGAATAGCAGCAAAAGTTGAAAGTTATGTCCTTTTGGAGCGAAGCATCTTCCCTTCGCGTTAACTTCCTCCCCGTGCTTTGTTCCAATTCGTACTGCCCCTGCCTGCTCCTGCATTAGCACTGTGGTCTCTCCGCAGGCTCCGAGCCCCCATTGCTAAGCAGTCGCCACGGCAGTCGCAGCACTCATTTCCTCGTCGCCCGGGGCTATTCTGCACTTACCTTCTTCGCGCCAGCATTTATAACGACCTACCTGAATTCAGACGACCTTATCCACTTTACCAGTCTAACATCATAGCAAGCGCAATATTGGGTCTCTAAAGGGTATTCCATTGCGACAGTAATGCATATATTGGTACCAAAAAACAAAAAGGCCCCTTCTCGATGAGAAGGGGCCTTTCGTCAAAATCTTTATAGTATTTTACTAATAAATACTATTGTTCGTCTTCTTTGTAGAACTTCTTGGAAATCATTCTATCTCCAACCTGAGCCTGCACCAGGTAGTACCCGATAGGAAGGTTAGTGACATCAAGTTTCATGTGATTTCCAGTAACTTCTACGTTCGCATCAACTGTCTGCAGATTACGACCAAATCCATCCACTACCTGCAGAGAAATTCTTTCGTTACTGTCTGCATTGCTTGATTGTATCTCCACATTCAATTCAGTGGCCGCTGGAATCGGATAAAGAATCATGCTTAGATCATCAGGCTTTGAGCTCAATACCCATTCCCCTGATTCCACATTCTCCTGAATGAAAGACTTGCTTGAAGGATCATTATAGCCTCCCTCAGCCTTAGCATCCCATTCACCATTTTCCGTCCATTTAGCCGCTACAATCTGTCCCATATCAATATCATTTTCCCCAACCTCTGCTGACGAATAGCTAAAGCGAACATCAGCTTCCTTATCATTTAGCGCAACATTCCAGAATCGATCGATACTGCTTAGCGCCTGATTGAAACCATTGATGGTCATATTCGTTACATTCAGCGGTCTTGGGAAATTATAGGAATCAGTTGAATATGTAGACAAAGCAATTGGTCCATTGTGATCTGACTTCACATTTACGATGACAGGAATTTCTTCTCCATCAATAGTTTGGAACGGCACCTGATAAATATCCTGCATCATTCCAATGTGCCATTTCACAATCGACAACTCATCTTCGCTAATAATACCACCATCCTTGTACTGAATACTGTATGGTGAATCATTGTTTACATCAAGTACATTTGAATTCAGAGCAAGAAGTCTGTCTTCAAGAAGCAAAACACCATTGGTGCTTATGGCCGCATTGGTCATTAAACCCACAATGCCTTGTCCAGGAGACAGATCAAGTATGCCGAACTTGGTGTCTTCACCATAGATCAGCTGGTCCGATGTTCCATCCATTACTACTGTTCCTCGCTTCCCGTTAAGGAATACGTCTTCTGTAGCATCATTTGTCCAATCTCCACTTATGTAAATTTCGCCTTCGCTATTCAACCTACCTTCCTGGTCATTTGTATAATCACCTTGAATGTATAGTTCAGCGCCAGGCTGTAGGGTAATCACCCCATCATTTACTAGTGTGCTTTGTGCAATAGAGCTAAAGGAGATACCCATTAGAGCAACAGCCGTAAGGAAGAACGATATGTTAAACTTAACCTTGTTCATATTCTCCATTTTAAAGGTGAAAGAATCTGGTGACCGGGAGTTTCCTCTCGGTCACCATCATTCTTTACTAATTAGTCTACATCATCAATTGAAGAATCATCCAAACCTACACTACCGTTTCCGTTACCGCTCAATAGCTGCTGCAACAATGATTCAAGGCTATCCATGCGCTCTTGCATTTCTTCCAATTCGTCATTTTGAGCATTCAAAAGCGATACTTCCGCCTGTAGATCATAGATCATCTTAGCCTGCTCCTTAATTGCTTCTACAAGCACAGCAGTCAATTGTGGATAAAGCACCTTCTTGAATCCATCTTCATCTACTGAAACCAATTCTGGGAAGAATTGCTCCAGATTCTGTGCGATGATTCCAATCTGGCCACCTTCAGGTAGCTCCAATTCTGGATAGTCTTCGGTCTTGTAATCAAATGATACACCTTCGATGCCCATCACGAAGTTCAGAGCATTTCCGATTGAAGTAACGTTCTCTTTCAACTGTATATCTGAGTAAGACCACCCAAACCCATTGTTGCCAGATACTGCCATGCCCATTGGACAATCACAAACTGCCTGACAATCAAGTACGTTAACGATACCGTCACCGTTCAAATCTTCTTCGGTGTCACCAATTCCATTCTCGTTCAAATCCCAACAAGCTAGACCTGGCATTCCGATCTCACCTTGTGCACCCTGTGGACCAGCGATGCCTGGTAGACCTTGAGGTCCCTGAGATCCTTGCGGACCTTGTGGTCCTACTGAACCAGCTCCTTGACAATCAGAAACGTTGAATAGTCCATCACCGTTGATATCCTCACCAAGATCGTTAATACCGTTCATGTTAGTATCCCAACAGCTGATTCCATTTGAGCCGGCTGGACCTTGAGGACCTGTTGCACCGTCATTTCCTGGAAGACCAGTTGCTCCTGTAGGACCGACTGGACCCGCTGGACCAGTATTTCCTGCTGGACCTTGAGGGCCGGTTGGACCTGGAACAGTACTAGCTGGGCCGGCTGGACCTTGAGGACCTGTAGGACCAGGTACTGTGCTTGCTGGACCCACTGGACCTTGCGGTCCTGCGTTACCTGCTGGACCCTGTGGACCTGTTGCGCCATCGTTTCCGGCTGGACCTTGTGGGCCTGTAGGACCTTGAGCACCTGTGTTACCCTGTGGACCGGCTGGACCTTGAGGACCTGTTGCCCCATCATTTCCAGCTGGACCCTGTGGACCGGTGTTTCCGGCTGGACCTTGTGGACCGGCTGGACCGGCATTACCTGCTGGACCTTGAGCTCCCGTAGCAC
>JAHDEE010000308.1 GCA_020629005.1 Chitinophagales bacterium | reverse complement strand
GTGCGTCTCGGATCAGACGGTGTGTGCCTCAGCGCTCAGCGAACCGCAATAGCAGATATCTCCACATTCACACTTTTGGGCAAGGTCTTTACAGCCACGGTTTCTCTGGCTGGTGCAGCAGCAGGAAATGCTTTGCCGTAGATAGCGTTGACCTTGGCAAAGTCATTCATGTCGGAAAGGAATATGCTACACTTTACGACATTGGCGAAGGTGAGTCCGGCATGCTCCAATATGCCTTGCAGATTTTTCATTACCTGCTCTGCTTCTGCTTCTACATCTCCTGATTTGAGCTCACCGGTTTTGGGGTCGATGGCAATTTGCCCCGAGATGTATAAGGTGTTGCCACCCCACACTGCTTGACTATAAGGTCCGATAGGTGCTGGGGCATTTTCTGTTTTGATAATTACTTTGTTCATTTGTGCTTAGTTTAGTCCTGGAAATGGGGCAAAGATCAAATTAATTGTCAGCAACTAATAACCAAAAAGAAAATAACAGAAATGAAGGTCTTGATAATTGGCGAAGGACCAGCGGTGGAGGAGCTGAAGCAACGACTAGGTGATCAGCACGAGTTTTGGACGGAAGATGCGATGGGAGACAAGACCGCCTGGGATGTGCTCTTTGATCTTAGTTTCGAGGAGCAGACAGAGGCTTTTGAAGTGTACCGCAAGATGGCTGGCAAAACAGTTTTTGTGCATGCGCTCACTACTAGCTTTGCAGAATTGTATGCAGAGATGGGTGGCGACTGCGATTCAAAACTCATCGGTTTCAATGGCTTGCCGACCTTCATAGACAGAAGCGACTGGGAAGTGAAGGCCTGGGATGAGTCGCAAAAGGCGGACTTGGAAGAGGTATGTGATGCACTGGGTGTGAAAGCGCGTTGGGTGAAAGACAGGGTAGGAATGATCGTACCCAGGACCTTGTTTATGATCATCAATGAGGCATGTTATACCTTGCAAGAAGGAACAGCCAATATTGCCGATATTGATCTGGCTATGAAGCTGGGAACCAATTATCCTTATGGACCTTTTGAATGGGCAGATCGAATCGGGATTCAGTATGTTTATGAGACACTGGAAGCCATGTACCAGGACACCCACGAACCACGTTATAAGATATGTCCCCTGCTTAAGACGCACTACCTGCGCAACCAACCTTTTCACGCTTAGAACATCACTGCGCTATGCTCGAGGTTTTTACGGAAAATATCAATAACCGGGTTCAGTATACGATGCATTTATTGCTAAAGGAACTGCTGGGAATCGAGTATAAATTCGTGGAGGATCGGGCCAGCTTTTGTGATGGGGAAGGGCCGAAGATTAATTATGGGAGCACACCATTGGAAGACGAGTTGTTTTTTATGGCGGTGCCCTTTCTGTTTGAGCGAAAGATTGTGCCGCTTGAGCTGGAAGTGTTTAACTTCAAAAATACTAAGGCATTTTTTAGGCTCGAAGAATCCAGCGCCCTGCCTTTTGACATTTTTGCAGCCAGCTTTTATCTGGTCACTCGCTATGAGGAATACCTGTGTGAGGAGAAGGATAAACATGGTCGATTTCCGGCGGAGCAGAGCCTGGCCTATCAGCATGGCTTTTTGAAGCAACCGGTTATTAATATTTGGGCGGAGGAATTAAGAGCTTTGCTATTGGAGCGGTTTCCTGATTTACCTACAAGAGAGCATAAATACAGCTACATTCCCAGTTATGATATAGACATTGCCTATTCCTATGCAGGCAAGGGATTGTTGCGCAATACTTTTGGTGCCTTGAGATCTCTCAAAAATTTGGATTTCCGCTCTTTCTGGGAGCGCATTAGTGTTGCTTTAGGATCTGGTCATGATCCATTCGACGTATACGACTGGTTGCTGAAACTACACGAAAATTATGGACTGAAGCCGGTGTTTTTCTTCCTTATCGGTGACTATGGACAATATGATAAGAATATTTCGATTGATACACCGCAGTTACAGAATCTGATCAAGCGAATCGGTGACTATTACGACCTTGGAATACATCCCTCTTATCAGTCCAATAACGATCCGGAAATACTCGCGGAGGAAGTCAGAAAGCTGACGGAGGTATGCAAGAAAGATGTGTTGCGAAGCAGGCAGCATTATATAAAGCTGAGTTTCCCCGATACCTACAGAAATTTGGATGACAATGATATCACGAAAGACTATACTATGGGCTATGCTTCTCATACCGGATTTCGGGCGGGTATAGCCTCTTCTTTCTGGTATTATGATTTGAAGCTGGAACTGCCCTTAAATCTGCGTATCTATCCCTTTGCGGTCATGGATGTAACCCTCAAAGAATATATGAAGCTGGATATCAAGCAAGCGAAGAAGGAAATAGACTTGCTGGTGGAGAATATTCGCGCAGTCAATGGATTGTTTATCAGCATCTGGCACAACCACACCTTAAGCGAGCGAGAGGGCTGGGAGGGCTGGAAAGCCTTGTATGAAGAAGTGGTGGCAGCAGCCATGCCCCAAAGCAAGTAAATCCTCAAAATATCGCAGATCCTGTTACCTAGATTTCTACCACAAGAGCAGATTGATCGAGACAAATGGGACAACCTCATTGACGAGGCCGCCAATGGATTGCCCTATGCTTACTCCTGGTATTTAGATGTTGTAGCCGAAAACTGGGATGCCATGGTGCTGGGAGATTACGAAGCAGTAATGCCGCTACCCTACAAGAAGCGATATGGACTTCGCATCCTATATCAGCCGTTTTTTGCGCAGCAATTGGGTGTTTTTTACAAAAAGCCGATTAAATCCGAAACCGAGGAAGCGTTTTTTGCTCAGATTGGGACTAGGTATATAGAGGCTCATCAGTATTTGAATGCGAGCAACGCAGGCAAACTTGCTAGCTGGCAAAAGAGTTCCAGAGTTAACTATATCCTCTTTCTGAACGAGGCGTATGAAAACGTCAGATCGAGGTACAGTAAAAATACCCGTCGTAATCTGCGTAAAAGTGAGCGATTAGGCTTGCAACTGGCAGCGCTGGAAATAGATCAGCTGCTGGATTTGTTTCGCAATTCAAAAGGGAAGGAACTTGATCATTTTACAGATGAGGTTTACCAGCGGCTTCGGCGGCTGATCGTTCTTTGTTTGCAGGAAGGTAAAGGGGAATTAAAAGCAGTCTACACCAGTGATGGAAGTCTGCTTGCAGGAGCGTTCTTTCTTTGTAGCCATGGTCGAATCATTGATCTTTTTCCCGCATCGTCGGATCAGGGTCGGGATGCCGCGGCCATGACTTATTTGCTTGATCAGCAGATTCAGATGCATGCCGATACAGGACTATTGCTGGATTTTGAAGGATCAATGGTGCCGGGAGTAGCTCGTTTTTATCGCGGGTTTGGCGCAGAGGTAGAGACCTATTGGCAGATATCAGGAAATCTGCTACCTTGGCCGCTAAATCGCCTAAAAGATTGGTTTTCATCATCAAAAGCTTAGTCCCGGATGCTACACAATTTTAGCTTGCAACCCTCCATTATCAACCACTATGTGGCAGAATTACGTGATATCAAAATTCAGGTAGATTCTCTGCGTTTCAGACAGAACCTGGAGCGCATAGGAATGCTCATGGCTTATGAGATCAGTAAGGAAATCCCACTGGAAGATAAAGATGTCGAAACCCCTTTGGGTACTTCTGCTTCCAGAGTGGTAACAAAGCCCCCGGTTTTGGCAACTATTTTGCGTGCCGGACTGCCCTTACACCATGGTTTTCTGAAGGTTTTCGACCATGCAGAGAACGCTTTTGTGTCGGCTTATAGAAAGCATGATTCAGCGGGTAATTTTGGTATCGAACTGGAGTATGTTTCCTCCCCTTCATTAGAAGGAAAGACGTTAATTGTCGCCGATCCAATGTTGGCTACAGGTGCCTCCATGATACAGGCAATTGAAGGATTACTGAAATTGGGTAAGCCTGAGAGTATACACATTGCTGTGGCAATAGCTGCACAAGCTGGTATCGATGCTGTACAGGCCGCTCTGCCTCAAGCAATTATATGGGCCGCCGACGTAGATGAGGAGCTTAATAACAAAGCATACATAGTCCCGGGACTCGGCGATGCAGGCGATCTTGCTTTCGGGCAAAAGCTACAGAGATAGCGGAAAGGGATTACGATAAAGCGAGAAAAATGCCTATTTTAGGATATAGGCCAGTCTTAAGTTTTCTACCTTGCCTGTAAATTTATTTTTTGCAGGGTTTACAGAATCAGGCATTGCATTTGTCACTGGACTTACAATAAATCTAAATTAAACTGGGGTAATAGAATTTGCAGGCAAATTTGATTACTTTTCAGTTGTTGATCACGAGATAAATTAGAAAATATGTTGAAGAGCTACCTGAAGTACGTAGCGGTGTTGGCACTGCTCTTTATATGCATCCAGGATACCAAGGCACAGGACGTCCACTTGTCCCAGTACTATGCCTCTCCTATGCTACTCAATCCTGCCATGACAGGAAATCTGAACGGTTGCTACAGATTTGCGGCGAATTACAAAAATCAGTGGGCTTCAATCCCGGCACCTTATAATACTGTTGCAGCATCTTTCGATATGCCGATATTGCGCTCGCAGTTGGGTATCGACCACGCAGGTGTTGGTTTGGCCTTTTACAATGATCAATCCGGTGATGGCGTACTCAATG
Organism: Chitinophagales bacterium; assembly: GCA_020629005.1. Classification (GTDB taxonomy): domain Bacteria; phylum Bacteroidota; class Bacteroidia; order Chitinophagales; family UBA2359; genus JAHDDV01. The sequence goes on along the minus strand of JAHDEE010000308.1, from coordinate 1,107 downwards.
ACATGATGCTCATGGGTTCATTGGCCTATCACAAAGCATTCGATAGAAATAAGCGATTTGTCCTTTCTGTAGGTGCCCAGGGTTCCTACAACCGAAAGTCAATTGATATTACCAAGCTGTATTTCGAGTCGCAGCTATCCGGTTCAGAGTTTGATCCTGCGCTTCCAAACAATGAAGCTTTCCAGGATAACAAATTCGGTTTTATGGATCTTCAGGTCGGTGGTTTGCTGGCTGGTAAGATCACCCGATCAGTCAATCTCTATGGTGGACTTTCCTACTACCACATCGCAAAGCCAAATGAATCTTTCCTTGGTGAGAACAATGTAAGAAGTAACCGTATGGTTGTGCACGGTGGAGGTGAGATCATGGTCAGCAACGACTTCAGCGTAAATCCAAACGTGCTTTACATGGCCCAGTCTACTACCAACGAGCTCACTACAGGTGCAGCTTTCGGTTACCACTTCGATCAAGGAAGTGGAGGCGGATATGGCAAGACCAGCAACTATGATGGTTCTGCTTTCTACCTTGGAGCATGGTATCGTTGGGATGATGCGGTTATCGTAGTAGCAGCTGTCGATTACAACAGCTTCAAGTTTGGTTTCTCCTACGACATCAACACTTCCAAGCTACAAAACGCTTCCTTGAATCAGGGTGGTATCGAACTATCTCTGATGTACATCGGTTGTATGGCTGAAGGCAAGAATTACCCACCAGCTTACTGCCCACGTTTCTAAGACGATCGAATCAACAATCAAAAAACGATGCGCTTGCCGGATTTCTGGCAAGCGCATTTTTTATTCCCATGAACAAATCCATCCAAAATATAAGTCCCGCTACACTGCTCAGCTGGCTTCAAAATCCACCGCCAGAGCTAGTCTTGCTCGATGTGCGTACCCAGACAGAATTCGAACAACAACACCTCAAAGGAGCGGTATTGATTGACATTAAGAGTCCCGATTTTGTAGAAGAGATCGAGGAGCTGGATCGAGATAAGACTTACCTGGTCTACTGCCGCATCGGTATCCGATCCGCCAATGCCTGCGCCTATATGCAGCAGCTTGGCTTCGATAATTGCTACAACCTAATGGGTGGTATTGAAGCGATCGA
>JAHDEE010000307.1 GCA_020629005.1 Chitinophagales bacterium | reverse complement strand
TTAACTCATCGACTACTTTCGAAAGGCCACTGGTACTTCCTGATTTCCAAAACTCCTTTGGTCAGGGCCCAGATCGTTTCAATTTTGTTTGGCAAGATGGCTCCTCCGGAGACGGTGGTGTTGATGAAAGCTGGGGACCTCCCCTGGATGTGGGATTGAACTTTATTCAATGGGACAATTATGCACACGATGGTGCAGCCACTCCTTGGGTCTCAAACCCAGATAACATAAGAGATTTCTACGATACTGGTTTGACCTTGAACAATAGTGTATCGTTGACAGGTGGAAATGATGTTGCCAGTTTCAGGCTTTCTGGTGGTGTTATGGATCAGAAAGGGATGGTGCCAAACACAGACTTCAAGAAATACAACCTAACTGCAGCCTCTAATTTGGTTCTCGCAGAGAGACTGACAGCAGGGGTTTCTGCACAATACATCAAGTCTCAGTCAGACAATATGCCAACTGTTGGATATAATAATGAGAATCCAGTGCAGCAAATGATCTGGTCTGGTCGACAAGTGGATTTGAGCAAGCTTGAAGACTATGAGAACCTTCCGTTATCTCCTGTTGGAACCGCTGCCGAAGGAACACCATTGAACTGGAACACTGTATTTCAGAACAATCCGTATTGGGTTCTACATACAAACCTAAATGGCCTGGATAAAGACCGTATTATTGGTAATGTGAATTTGAAGTATCAAATCAATGATATGTTTGACATCAGTGCTCAAACAGGAACAGATTCTTGGTCGTCTCGAATCACAGCTCGAAAAGCTATTGGAAGTAATGAATACAGAGATGGTTTCTATCAAGAAGTAAACAGGAGATTTTCAGAGTTGAATACGCAAGTGATGTTGGGTTTCCAGAAGGACCTGTCCAGCACATTGAGCCTGTCACTTAGCGTAGGAGGAAATCGAATGGATCAACGCTACAGTCGAATCTACGGTGAAGCAGGATCACTTGAACTACCTGACTTGTTCACACTTTCAAACATTAAGTCAGGTGCATCTCCTGTATTAGTAAACAACACTCGCCATGAGCGAATCAATAGTCTTTTGGGTTTTGGACAGCTAGCTATTCAGAATTCGATCTTTATCGATTTCTCAGGACGAAATGACTGGGCTAGTATGCTGCCAGCAGAAAACAACAGCTTCTTCTATCCTTCTGTTTCTGTGAGCGCAATTCTAACTGACTTGCTACAACTGGAATCACCTCAATTGTCTTTCCTAAAGCTTAGAGCTGGATACGGAGAAGTGGGAAGTACTGGTCAGCTGAGAGCTTACGAACTACAGCAGACTTTCTCATTCCGAGATGATTCTTGGGGTGGAATTCTTCTACCCTACAACCCAGATGCACTGAACAACCCTAATCTTGTTCCAGAGCGTCAGAAAGGTTATGAAATAGGATTGGATGCAAGACTGTTCAAAGGTCGCGTTAGATTAGATGTAACTTACTACGATCAGAAAAACCAAGACTTGATTATCAAGAAGGAAGTATCTGCTGCTTCAGGTTTTGTAACGGCATTGGATAATGTGGGAGAAATGAACAACAAAGGAGTGGAGCTACTTCTTGGCTTTACGCCACTTAAGAGAGGCAATGTAAAGTGGGATATCGATTTCAACTTTGCTAAGAATACCAATGAAGTCGTTTCTCTAGGTGACGAGGTTGACGCATTGATTATCCCTGATGCTGCCGGTAATCCTGGTGGACAGTGGGGGGTAACACTTGAAGCTAGAGAAGGAGAAGCCTATGGCTCAATTGTAGGTATAGCTTTCGCAAGAGACGAAGCAGGAAACATCATTCACAACAATGGTATACCACAAACAAACCCAGAATTGCAAATTCTAGGTAACATCACTCCGGACTGGACTGGTGGTGTGAGTACTACTGTGTCTGTTGGAGGCTTTAACATTGGGGCCACCGTGGATGCAAAAGTAGGTGGTGACATCTTCACGATGACCAACACATGGGGACGATATGCAGGTGTGCTGCAAGAAACATTGATTGGTCGAGATGCAGGTATTGTTGGGAATGGTGTGAAGAATATCGGAACCGATACTGAACCTAACTATGTTCCAAATGACATTGTTGTTGATGCCGAGACTTACAATAAAGGTGCCTTTGTAAACAGTGTTCACGAGAGCTCTGTCTTTGATGCCTCATTTGTGAAGTTCAGACAGTTGACTGTAGGATACTCTTTGCCGATGAATTGGTTTAAGAAGCCTTTCTTCCAGAAAGCAACGGTAAGTTTAGTCGGAAGAAACCTAGCTATTCTACACAGAAACGTGCCACACATTGATCCAGAAAGCGCCTTTAGCAGCGCCAATGGCGAACAGGGACAGGAGTTCGGTCAATTGCCTTCATCAAGAAGCATTGGTTTCAATGTTAATTTTAAATTCTAAAAGTCCAGTAATAATATGAAATTGATTAATAAATTATTCATCCTGCTCTTGGGATTGATGATTTTTTCAAGTTGCGATAAAGACTTTGAGGAAATCAATACAAATCCTAATGAGCCAATTGCAGTACCATCGGGTCTGCTGTTAGCTGATATTGTACGTGTAGCGCAAAACAACCTGTACAACACCTTTGTAGGAGGAGATATGGGATCTTGCTGGGCTCAACAGATTGCAAAAGTTCAATACAACGATGAAGCACGATATGTGCCTCGACCAAGTGTGATTCAAGATTTGGTATGGAAAGGCATGTGGGAAGATGTAGTTGGCGATTCGCGTACTATGTACAACCTCGCTGTTGATGAGGAAGATACTGCAATGCAAGGTGTTGCTTTAGTAATGCAGGCATATGGCTTAGGTATCTTGACGGATGCTTTTGGAATGATTCCTTACACCGAAGCACTGCAGTCTGGAACAAGTAATTTTTCTCCTGCCTATGACTCACAAGAAGTTGTCTATGATGGAATTCTATCCCTACTTGATGAGGCGAATACGCTTCTTGCAGAGGGAGGTACAATGAATTACCCAACTTCAGATATCGTTTACGGTGGAAATGTGGCCAACTGGCAGAAGTTTGCAAACTCCCTGAAATTTAGATCCTTGATGAGAATCTCTGCAAAGAGAGATGTTTCAGGCGCTTTGACGGAATTGCTTTCACGTCCAATGTTTACTTCAAATGCAGAAGAAGCAAAGTTGGTATACTTGTCAGCAGATCCAAATGCCAATCCAATCTTCGAAAGAATTATTCAAGGAACAAGAAACGAGTGGAAGGCCAATGAAGTTCTTGTCAACATGTTGGTTGAGAACAATGACCCTAGGCTGCCTGTCTATGTGGGCGTGAATGATGCAGGTGAATATCGCGGCAAGCCATCAGGCCTTCGCGATGTCCCTAATGATACATATAGTTATGCTAATGTATCTCCCTTAGGAGCAGCTGTTCTCAATCCTAATGCACCAGGATATCTTATGTCTTATGCACAGTTGTCATTCTTGATGGCTGAAGCTGCGCAAAGAGGCTGGATTGCAGCTGACGCCGCTACTCACTACAATAATGGTATTGCTGCTTCCTTCAGCACCTTGAGAACAAATCTCGATGAAACTGAGTCTTACGACCTGATGGGATCATACGATGACTACATCGCACAGAGTGCAGTTGCCTATAATGGAACACTCAAGCAGATTGGGGAGCAAGCATGGTTAGCCATGTTCCCGCAAGGATTTGAATCATGGACAGAATGGAGAAGAACTGGTTTCCCTGAACTTAGCCCAGCGCTCGAAGGAGAGATTGATCAAATTCCATCTAGATATACTTATCCAGGAATTGAGCAATCAGTGAATGCCGCTTCCTACGAAGCAGCTGTTGCAGCACAAGGGCCAGATCTACTGACCACCAAGGTGTGGTGGATGCCTTGATAAGAGAATCCATTCCAAAATTTTAAGAAACTAACATGAAACATATAATTTCAATAAGTGCCCTTGCTGTACTAATGGCTCTATTGTTTTCCTGTGATCAGGAACAAGATGATCTAGTTACAGCAGATGTGGCAACTGGCGGTCTCCTTGAGGTGATGACACCAGTTATCAGCCACGTTAAGGGTGAACGACCAACCTACTCTGTAGAGTATCTGGTCTATCAGGGAGAAGTAAAGACAACGAAAGTTGACATTTACAAACAATTCTCCAATGCCGAGGGCGTCACCGATAAACAGTTGATGAAAAGTGTAAACATTGATAATCAGTCAATGGGCCAAATCATTACCACTGAGTTTACTTATGATGACCTCGCTGCGGACGTTCCTGGCTTACCAGCTAATGATGCTGATCTCGTGGTAGGGGATAAGTTTATCCTAAGTTACAAGACTACTACAAGTGAAGGCAACTCACATTGGAACGTACCAACAACCGAAGTTGGAGTCTCTTCTCCCTTTGCAGGAATCTATCAAGTGATCGCCAGTGACTATTGGAGAATCGGCGTTCAAAGTGGGGGAGCAGATTGGACCGACCAAACGAGGGTGGTGAAGTCTGTAGATCCTACTACTCTACAGCATGTGGGATGGGGGCCATGGGTTCCTGAGCAGTGGCCGGGAGATCCAATCTACCTGTATCTGCAGTCTGAAGATGAGTCCAATATTACCGTTCTGAAAGAATGGGACGGAGAAGCCCTTCGAGGTCCAGGAGATATTCCTATCACTTGTGCTGAGGATGCTTCAGCTTTTACCAATGTTCCTTGCGATGGTTCTAATGTTATGGTCTTCAAAGAAGATGGTAAACACACGATCACCATCACTTATGGATACGAAGTTACGGGCTCAGGCTATCGCGAATTCTACGAAGTACTTGAGAAAATAGTCGAGTAGGATATCGCGTATTAATTTAATTTTAACATGTAGATAATGAAAAATATTTCAATATTTGCGATTGTGTTGATTCTTTGCATTGTGGGATTCTCCTCTTGTGAAAAAGATGACTACACAGGTGCAACAGTAACCTCTCCCACTAGCCCGACAGCAACTATCTCAGAGCTGGGAATGCCGGACTATATGATTGAGCAGGATACGACCTTTAATTATACGATCACTCTTGATCAACCACAGATTGTCGACATTGTATACAATGTGTCATTAACCGACGCAAATACTGCTACGGAAGGAGTAGATTTTGATTTTGATCACTCGGTATTGATTAAAGCATACGAAACCTCTGGTTCTGGCAGTATTTATGTCTATACTGACTGTGAAAATGAAGGAGACGAAGTAATTGCATTGACAATTGGTGCAGGTGGTTCTGCGGCTTCTCCGAACAATTCGTTCACTCCTAGAGAGGTAAGCATGACTTTAGGCAATACTATTGGCCGACTAGATGCCGCCTTCGTTTGGGGAGCTGATGTTACCATCAATGATACGATGTATGCACTTTGTGACTATGTCGATATTGACATCTATGTATTCAACGAAGCAGGAGAAGATCAAGGCCTTTATGGAGGCGCGACTGGGGCTTGCCCAGAGTTTTCCTTCATGGATGGACTAGAAGATGGGGTTTACTTCTTCAGAGCCAATCTGTGGTCAAATACGCTTCCTGCTTCTCCGGAGCCAATCAGCTTCCCAATCACTTCTTACTATGAGCAGTGCGGCGGGTTCTCTGATTTGTCCTTCACGCAGCAGGTAGATTTTATTACCTCAGATGATCTCGATTATTACGACGATGGTACAGGGGTCTTTGTAGATGTGGCGAGAGTTACCTTAGAAGGTGGCTTCTTTACTGTCGAAAACATTCAATAGGAGACGCAAGTTTTTCTAGAGAAAACGGCGAGCATCCAATTGGATGCTCGCCGTTTTGCTTTTGTAAATCTTCCTA
>JAHDEE010000306.1 GCA_020629005.1 Chitinophagales bacterium | reverse complement strand
ATGAGTCATTTGGAGATAACGAGCGATTGACTATTCGAGAATGAGGAGCAAAGAGTAAGGAGTAAGGAGCAAAGAGTAAGGAGCAAAGAGTAAGGAGCAAAGAGAAAGGAGCAAAGAGAAAGGAGCAAAGAGAAAGGAGCAAAGAGAAAGGAGAAAGGACTAAAGAGAAAGAGTAGAGAAATTGTTAGTTGTTCTAAAACCAAAAACCAAAAACCAAAAACCAAACCAAACCAAACCAAAAAGCCATGCTAGAATTAAAAAATATCAAAAGAACATTCACCACTGAGGAGTTGGAAACTACTGCCCTAAATCAGGTAAACCTCCAGATTCAAGAAGGCGAATTTGCAGCCATCATGGGGCCGTCGGGTTGCGGAAAATCAACCTTGCTTAATATCCTTGGCTTGTTGGATCAGCCAGATAGTGGCACCTACCATTTTGATGGGGAAGAGGTGGCTGGCTACAGTGCCGGGCAGCGGGTAAAGTTGCGAAAGAACAACGTAGGTTTTGTGTTTCAGAGCTTCAATCTCATTGACGAGCTGAATGTGTTTGAGAATGTAGAGTTGCCGCTCATCTATTCGAAGATGCCAAAAGCAGAACGTAAAGCAAGAGTGGAATCAGTACTAAAGCGTGTCAATATAGGTCATCGCGCGGGTCATTATCCTCAGCAGCTTTCCGGAGGGCAACAGCAACGTGTGGCTATTTGCAGAGCGGTAGTTGCCAATCCTAAGATTATACTTGCCGATGAGCCTACGGGAAATCTGGATTCCAAGAACGGCATTGAAGTGATGAAGCTGCTTTCTGAACTCAATCAAGAGGGAACTACTATCGTGATGGTAACACACTCCCCACGCGATGCAGAATATGCGCACAGAATTATCAATCTTTTTGATGGTCAGATTGTGACAGAGCAGGGAGTGGCGAGTGGAGGGTGAAATTTGAAGCACTTAAGTATAGATGCCCAAATCCCCACTTCCCCCAAAAAATACCTTTAACCCAAACCCAAATTAACCCAAAAACCCAAACAAATGCTACAACACAATTTGACGATCGCCTGGAGAAACTTTAAGAAGGAGCGCTTCTACGCCTGGATCAAAATTGGAGGTTTTGCGCTTGGAATTTCGGCCTGCCTGCTTATTGCATTGTATATCCGTGATGAGTTGAGCATCGACAGGCACCTGGAAGATGCGGACAGACTTTACAGGCTCACGCTCCTACATGAAGGAGATGATGGACTGCACAGGGGGGCACATTTTCCGGCGCCAATGGCTGCTGCTTTGCAGCGCGATTATCCTGAAATTATCAAAGTCGGTCGAGCAAATACAAGCGTAGCCTTTGGAACCGGACAGCGACAAATACGAAAGTTATCCGAAGTTAGCAACCATACCGAAGACGGATTTACCTATGTTGACGCGAACCTCCTTGAGCTCCTTGGAATTGAAATGGTGCTCGGAGATCGCTCTCAGGCTTTGCGCAAACCCAAAACGATCGTCATTCCGGAAGAAGCGGCATTCAAGTATTTTGGAGATCAAAATCCCATCGGAGAGAAGATAATTCTCGAGGATGATAATGAAGAGATCTACACAATCGATGGGGTCATCAAAGATCCTTCGAAGTACAGTCATTTTCCATTCAAGTACCTCATCAGCTTGGAAGGCCTCGAAGTCTGGCCTGGTGAGCAAACCACCTGGGCATCAAATAACTACTTGACCTATTTCCAACTTGCAGAAGGAGCCTCCGCAGTCGAGCTAACACCCAAGCTCCAAAGCATTGTGGATCGTTACATCCTCCCTGGCTACAAAGAGATCGGTATGGAGGACTTCGCAAGCAGGATTAGTTACGACATAATACCAATTCAGGATATACATCTGAAATCCGGAGAGATTATCGATGGCATCACCCACGGTGATATTCGATTCATCTGGCTATTCGCGGCAATAGCGATGATCATACTGCTACTTGCTTGCATCAATTTTGTCAACCTCTCCACCGCCAAAGCGGCCAATCGGGCGAAAGAGGTAGGACTGCGCAAAACAGTCGGAGGAGGAAGACGACAGCTGATTACCCAATTCCTTACAGAATCTATCCTGTATAGTTTCATCTCCTTCACTGCTGGGGTAATACTGACTTACATTTTTTTACCACTCTTCAATGAAATTGCAGACAAGTCCCTTGCTTTTCCTCTACTGGAATGGTGGACTCTGCCAGGCTTGTTCGTTGCAGCAGTGATTATGGGAGTCATTTCGGGATTTTATCCTGCAATCTACCTTTCCTCCTTCCGTCCCATCGATGTGCTTAAAGGTTCCCTGAGCCTTGGTGCAAAAAGCAGCAGCACCAGATCAAGTTTGGTCGTTTTTCAATTTGCCACCGCAATAGCGCTAATCATCAGTACCATTGTTATCGGAAGGCAGGTCAACTTCATCCTCAACAAAGACATCGGATACGACAAAGAGCAGGTGCTGCTGCTCGAAGGAACATACTCATACATGGACCGATTGGATGTGCTGAAAGAACAGCTGAACAAGCTGCCGGAGGTGCAATCGACAACAGTGACAAACTACTTGCCTGTCGAGGGCAAAAGTCGAAACGGAAACTTGTTCTGGATTTCTTCCAGAAGAGAAATGGATTCCGGCAAGCTGGGACAGTACTGGAGAACAGACCATGATTACATAAAAACCCTTGGCCTACGTATCAAAGAGGGGCGTGATTTCGACAAGAAGCTAAAGTCGGACACAAGCGCAGCCATCATCACAGAAGGCCTTGCTAAATTGCTCGGCCTGGAAAAACCAGTAGGTTCCATAATCACAAATGGAGGTCGCGATCACACTGTCATAGGAGTGATAGAGGATTTTCATTTTGCTTCCCTTAAAGGCGAAATCAAGCCGCTCTGTCTGGCGCTAGGATTAAGTCCATCCACAACCGCCATAAAATTAAGCTCCGAGCATGACCTTGAAGGTAGCATTGCTGCTGTACAAGCGGTATGGGCCGACTTCGCTCCTCAGCAACCCTTCAACTATCGTTTCCTGGATCAGGAGTTCGCCATGATGCATCAGGATGTGACACGCATGGGATACATCTTCCGAAGCTTTGCATTGCTATCAATCATCATTGCTTGTCTTGGCTTGTTTGCATTGTCGGCCTATGTGGTAGAACAACGCAAAAAGGAAATCAGCATTCACCTGGTGCTCGGTGCCTCACTATCTCAGATCTTCCAATTGATTACGATTCGCTTCCTTAAGTTGGTGCTCATTTCGGCCCTCATCGCCAGTCCTCTTGCCTGGTATGCAATGAATTCCTGGCTGAAAGATTTCGCCTACCGGATCAACATCGGCTGGGACGTGTTCGTTGTCGCTACTCTTGCTGCACTTTTCATCGCATTGCTGACCCTGAGTTATCAATCGCTAAAGGCCGCTATGATGAATCCGGTAGATAGTTTGAGGAGTTGATCAGAACTAAGTTGAGGACTTTGTACCAGAGGCTGTAGAAAGCGGATAAGGTTAGACGTGGAACGTTTAGCTGTGCTGCTCGAATCAATAGATACCTAAGTCAATATTGCTCATCTTGAAAGAAAACTTTCGCTCTTTTGCTGCTCTTCTAAGTATAAATGCAGGATGAACTTTGTAGTTTTTGGAGGCGCTTAAAATGTTGTGATCGTTTAGGGTCTTGTACTTTGAACAAATACTTTCCCATACTGCTTCCGGAAGTATACGCTCTTCAGCCAAAACTTCAATTACGCCTTGGACCTGTTCCTCCTTCAACACCGTTGTTTCTGTGTCTTGAGTCAGCTGTACTTCCAAAAGTGCAATACAATCCATCAGAACTTTTCCGAAGCGATCAATTCGCTTTTGAGGAACAGTGATGACCGCTGCAGGAGAAGTGCCTGAGTAAAAAAGATAATATTGGATCTTAATCTTGTCAAACTTTGGCAGCATCACTAGTTTGATTCCAGATTCCTTCAAAGCCTCGGCGATTGATGGTATTAAATGCTCATTTCGGTAGAAAACATCACGCAATCTTACACACAGTGCTTCGAGCACCGAAGGAGTATAGCTTTCGCTAGTCACAATTCTGTTGGCCTCATATTGAGCAATCGCTTTCCACGCCGATATTTCTGATGCTAGGGCATCAGTGACTTTCCAAACCCGAGGATAGCTGCATTGAGGCTCTTCAACTACTCCATCATGCGAATCCGGACCGGCAGACCAATAAATCGATTTTATGGTAGCAATATCTTTGTCGAGATCACCGCTGAGGTACTGCAGCTTTCGCAGGTACTTAATGGGTACGCTTTCCTTGATCAGCTGCCACTCCTTCATAGTTAAGATCTGTCGAATGTTTCGATCCTTAATTCGAGCCAGGTTTATCTCATATCGGGATTGAAGGTTCATCCAATATTCAGCCTTGATTCCAAGTGCATGCTCTAGAAGTATAGCCAGATCTGCCGAAATGGCACGTTTGCCCATGATCAGTTCATTGAGTAAAGAGGGTTTTATACCCAACTCCGATGCCAGTGCTTTCTGCGTGAGATTTGGGCGAGCCTGCAATTCATCTTTAATTAGCTCGCCTGGGTGAATAGCAATATGAGGTATGTATTCATGATTCTCTTCCATGCCTGGTATTATTGGTAATGCTTGCTCAATTCGATGATGCTGCAAATAGTCAATGTTAGTCCAGATTCATTACTAATCTCAGACTTGAATAACAATCGATACTGCCTATTGACCCTGACCGATTCAATCCCCTTGAGATCTCCGATTAGTACTTCGTACTGTAGGCTTACAATGGGAAATAAATCTTCGATGCAATCTGCTGCCGCAAGTCGATCTACGGTTTTAGTATATTGCCTGATGACCCCCGCCTGAAAGAAGTACTTCTTCGGTTTCGATACTTTGCCAGTTTCATACAACTCCTTGAGATACTGTTTCTCAAATTTGATCTTCATTAACTGCTATTGAATGGCAAGTTAATTGATCTATATGGAAATAGCTATTAGAAATTCACATTATTGTGAATTTTTTTTGGGCATGTCGAATCTCTTGATCGAAGCACCTAATGATTTTCCATCCTATATGGGAAACTATCTACTGCCATTTTTCAGGATTTGCCTCGACTTTAGGGATAGGGAATCAATAACTGTCCGATTTTGACGTCGCTGGAAATGATTTAGACGAGGCATTTTTTGACAGCATCCTTGTTGGCTGGTGGAGAAAAATAACGATGGATAAATCATTTCCAGCAAGTCAAAATGGACATTTATTGATTCGCTGTCCCTTACGAAAAGAATAGGCGAAAAACGACTTGATTTTGTGACAAAAAATGATCAACACGGTAATTCATAACCCACTTCATAAATCAGATGCAGCGCCAAGCGTGATTTTGAATTGAAAACTTTTTGGAGCGAAACAAACCCGGTCGTAGCACCTGCCTTCGCGCTGTCCGCTCCAATGCAAGCACCCTCCAGGGGCTTCGCTGCACCACCGAGCGGGTCTTGCTAATGCAGCCCCGCTCGGTGGGCGCTCAGTCCCCTGTAGGGCACTTGCATTCCGCTTCCATCGCGGCTATTTTGCACCAGTTGTCCATCGCGCATGCAAGGGGCAAAGAGCAAGGTATGGCCCATATTCAAGTGATGATTTAGTTGATCCACAGGGTCCAAAAGCTGGTGATTCTCGCGTTTGGCGTGGTGGCTCGGCTATCGGCAATGTTGACGATTGTCCGGTCATTTCCCGCAGCAACGATGTCCCAGAGGTCGCTTCGGTTGTAGCTATCTTTTGTCCCTCTTTTTCCACCAATGTACTAGGATTTTAGGATTCGTGGG
>JAHDEE010000305.1 GCA_020629005.1 Chitinophagales bacterium | reverse complement strand
AGGAAGATTTACAAAAGCAAAACGGCGAGCATCCAATTGGATGCTCGCCGTTTTTTTGTTCTCTAGAAAAACTTGCGTCTCCTATTGAATGTTTTCGACAGTGTACACGCCGTTGTCCAAAGTGACCTTTGCGACATCTACAAATATTCCTGCTGTATCAGCGGTAGTAAAGTACTGTGTATTCTGAGTGAACGACAGTCCTTCCCAAACTCCACATTGGTAGTAAGACGAGGTAATTTGGATACCCACAGTATCTGCTAACTCTTCCGCATAAGCGGGTAAGCCCGTCCAGTAGAGATTGGCAGCAAAGTAATATACTCCATCCTCTAGTCCATCCATAAAGCTAAGCTCAGGGCAAGCCCCTGTAGCTCCAGCGTATAGCTCTTGATCTACACCTTCGTCATCAAAAACGTAGATGTCAATATCAACTGAATCACAGGTAGCATAAGTTACACCGTTAATTTCTATGTCGCGATTCCAATCAAAAGTACCGTCCAATCTACTGGCAGTTGCATCATTCCCAATGGTCATACTCACATCACGTGGTGTGAATGAGTTATTGGGGGTAATTGCTGTACCTCCAGCCCCGATGGTCAGTGCTAAGACCTCATCTTCTTCTGGAGTACAATCGCTATAAACCGTTATTGTCCCGCTTCCAGAAGTCTCATATGCTCTGATGGTGACCGTATGATCAAAGTCAAAGTCTTCACCTTCAGTAGCTGTGTTGGCTGCAGAAGTTTCTACCCTATAGACAAGATCAACAATCTGCGGTTGATCTGTTGTAATAGTATATTCAAAGACTGTATCCTGCTCCATCATATATTCGGGAAAGGGAACCTCAGAGATCGTAGCATTTGGGCTAGTCGGCGAGGTTGATGTTGCACCGGTATAATCATCCTTTTCACAAGAGGCGAATCCCAGAAGAAAGGCAATGACTACCAGCGCAAATATTGAAATATTCTTCATTACTTACATGTTAAAATTAAAATAATTTGTGACTCTCTACTCAACTATTTTCTCAAGTTTTTCGTAGAACTCACGATAGCCCGAACCAACAACTTCATAGCCATAAGTAATTGTAATGGTATGCTTACCGTCGTCTTTGAAGACCATAACGTTGGAGCCTTCACAAGGTACATTCGTAAACAAGCTTCCATCTTCGGCACAAGTAATTGGCACATCTCCTGGACCACGCAGCACTTCGCCATCCCATTCCTTTAGGACTGTGATATCTGATTCGTCTGCTGAATACAGATAGAGATAGATAGGATCTGTAGGCCACTGCTCTGGCACCCATGGTCCCCATCCTACATGTTGCAAGGTAGTTGGATCAACAGACTTTACGACTCGAGTTTGATCCGTCCAATCTGCACCACCACTTTGCACACCGATTCTCCAGTAATCGCTTTCAATAACGTTATAAACGCCTGCAAATGGGGAGGAGACTCCTACTTCCGTTGTAGGTACATTCCAATGTTTGTTTCCTTCACTTGTTGTAGTCTGATAAGTTAGAATAAACTTATCTCCTACAACTAGATCAGCGTCATTTTCCGGAAGGCCTGGAACATCTAATGCCAGGTCGTCGTAAGTAAACTCCGTTGTGAGGATTTGCCCCATCGACTGATTGTCGACAGCGATGCTTTTCATTAGTTGTTTGTCAGTCGTCCCTTCTGCATTGGAAAACTGCTTGTATATCTCTACCTGGGTAGTTTTAACTTCACCTTGGTAGACCAGATATTCCACAGAATAGGTAGGTCTTTCGCCCTTCACATGGCTGATCACCGGGGTCATTACCTCGAGGAGCCCCCCAAGGGCTACTTCTTCTGTAACAAGGTCATCTTGTTCCTGATCACAGGAAAACAGAAGAGCCATTAGCACAGCCAGGGCACTTATTGAAATTATATGTTTCATATTAGTTTCTTAAAATTTTAGAATGGATTCAGTGATCAGGGCATCCACCACACCTTGGTGGTCAGAAGATCTGGACCTTGCGCAGCTACAGCTGCTTGATAGGCAGCTTGATTTACTGATTGTTCAATTCCCGGATAAGTATATCTTGAAGGAATTTGATCGATCTCGCCTTCCAATGCAGGAGATAGTGCTGGGAAGCCAGTTCTTCTCCATTCTGTCCACGACTCAAACCCTTGTGGGAATAATGCCAACCAAGCCTGTTCTCCGATTTGCTCAAGCGATCCATTGTATGCCACTGATCCCTGAGAGATATAGGCAGCATAATCACCCATTAGATCATAAGACTCTGTTTCTTCCAGATTTGTTCTCTGCGTACCAAATGACGCTGCTATACCATTATAGTAGTGAGTAGCTGCATCAGCTGGGATCCATCCATTTTGAGCAGCTTCTGCCATCAGAAATGACAGTTGAGCATAGGACATAAGGTATCCTGGCGCATTAGGGTTTAGAATGGCTGAGCCTAAAGGAGATACATTTGCGTAGCTATAGGTATCATTAGGAACATCACGAAGTCCTGATGGCTTGCCCCGATACTCTCCTTCGTCATTTTGTCCTACATAGACAGCGAGTCGAGGATCATTGTTTTCAATTAGCATGTTCACAAGCACTTCGTTCGCTTTCCATTCGTTTCTATTTCCCTGAATGATTCTCTCGAAAATCGGATTTGCATTTGGTTCGGCTGACAGATAATCAAGTTTTGCCTCATTTGCATTCGATGTGAACATTGGACGAGACATTAGTTCGGTTAAAGCAGCAGATACATCTCTCTTAGCAGAGATTCTCATTAGAGATCTAAACTTTAGGGAGTTGGCAAATTTCTGCCAATTGCCTACGTTTCCTCCATAGATCAAATCTGAGGTTGGAAAAGACAATGATCCGCCAGCTGCCAAATGTGTATTCGCCTCATCTAAGAGAGAAAGAATACCATCATAGACTACTTCCTGCGAATCATAGGATGGGGAAAAGTTACTTTCTGCGGATTGAAGTGCATCCGTGTATGGGATCATGCCAAAAGCGTCTGTCAAGATACCCAAGCCATAAGCTTGCATCACCAAAGCGACCCCTTGCATAGCAGTATCTTCTTCATCAACAGCTAGATTATACATTGCACGGGCATCACCAACAACATCTTCCCACAAACCTTTCCATACTAAATCTTGAATGACACTTGGCCGAGGAACATAGCGTGCCTCGTCATTGTATTGCACTTTTGCAATTTGTTGAGCCCAGCAAGAGCCCATATCTCCTCCTACAAAGGTGTCGTACATGTTGTTTTGCGCAACCCGTATGATATCTGCTAGCAGCAGTCCAGAAGGTACGGCGGTTGACTCATTGGGATTTGTATTGATTTCTTCAAAGTCTTTATCACAACTAGAAAAAATCATCAATCCCAAGAGTAGGATAAATAGTTTATTTATAACTCTCATATTATTGTCGGTCTTTTAGAATTTGAAATTAACATTGAAACCAATACTTCTTGATGAAGGCAACTGACCAAACTCTTGGCCTTGCTCTCCATTTGCGCTACTAAAGGCGCTTTCTGGATCAATGTGCGGCACGTTTCTGTGTAGAATGGCAAGGTTTCTTCCGACTAAGCTTACTGTGGCTTTGTGGAAGAAAGGCTTCTTAAACCAATTCATTGGCAAAGAGTAACCTACTGTCAACTGTCTGAATTTCACAAATGAAGCATCAAATACAGAGCTCTCGTGGACACTGTTTACGAAAGCTCCCTTATTGTAAGTCTCAGCATCTACTACTACATCATTTGGCACATAATTAGGCTCCGTGTCTGTTCCAATGTTTTTCACACCATTTCCAACAATGCCTGCATCTCTACCAATCATTGTTTCTTGTAGCACACCTGCATAACGTCCCCAGGTATTAGTCATCGTAAAGATGTCTCCACCTACTTTTGCGTCCACAGTAGCACCGATATTAAATCCTCCAACACTCACCGAAGTGCTCACACCACCGGTCCAATCTGGAGTAATATTTCCTAGTACTTGCAATTCAGGATTTGTTTGTGGGATACCATTTTTGTGAATAATCTCGCCAGCATCATTTCTCGCGAAAGCAATTCCAACGATAGAACCGTAAGCCTGTCCTTCTCGTGCTTCCAGAGTTACCCCCCATTGTCCACCGGGATTACCAGCTGCATCAGGAATTATGAGTGCATCAACATCTTCACCTAGTGAGACTACTTCGTTTGTGTTCTTAGCAAAATTGAAATCAATGTCCCACTTCAGGTTTCCTCTTTTCACTGGTGTAAATCCAAGAAGTAGCTCGACACCTTTATTGTGCATTTCACCCACATTATCCAAAGCTGTGATGAAACCGGAAGCACCTGATACCTCTTTCTCGATGATCAAGTCTTGGTTCTTCTGGTCATAATAGGTTACATCCAATCTTACCCGACCTTTGAATAGTCTAGCATCAAGTCCAAGTTCATAACCTTTCTGACGTTCTGGCTTCAGATTCGGATTATTGAGTCCCGAAGGATTGTGAGGAAGTAGAATTCCACCCCATGAGTCATCTCTGAATGCGAATGTCTGTTGAAGCTCGTAAGCTCTCAACTGACCTGTACTTCCCACTTCTCCGTATCCGGCTCTAAGCTTTAGGAAAGACAATTGAGGTGATTCCAGTTGTAGCAAGTCAGTTAGAATTGCACTTACGGAAACAGAAGGATAGAAGAAGCTATTGTTTTCTGCTGGCAGCATACTTGCCCAGTCATTACGTCCAGAAAAGTCGATAAAGATCGAGTTCTGGATAGCAAGCTGTCCAAAACCTAGAAGACTGTTGATTCTTTCATGCCGTGTTTCGTTTACCAAGACTGTTGAAGCGCCTGACTTAATGTTTGACAGCGTGTACAAGTCTGGTAATTCGAGAGAGCCAGCTTCTCCGTAGAGACGGCTGTACTTTTGATCCATTCGGTTTCCACCTACATTAAGGGAAAAACTTAAGGTGCTAGACAAGTCTTTCTGGAAGCCAAGCATGACCTGCGTATTCAACTCTGTAAATCTTCTGTTTATTTCTTGAAAGAAGCCATCTTGATATTCATTGCTACCAATGGCCTTTTGTGCGGTAACTCTGGAAGACCATGAATCAGTTCCTGTTTGAGCACTGATGTCAAACATATCATTGATCTGATACTTAAGGTTCACATTACCTATGATTCTGTCTTTGTTCAGCCCATTCAAGTTAGTGTTTAGCACCCAATAAGGGTTGTTTTGGAAAACTGTGTTCCAATTCAACGGCGTACCTTCCGCAGCAGTTCCTGCAGGAGAGAGCGGCAATTTCTCATAATCTTCCAACTTGCTCAGATCCACTTGTCGTCCTGACCAGATCATTTGCTGAACAGGATTTTCATTGTTATATCCTACAGTTGGCATGTTGTCTGACTGCGACTTGATGTACTGCGCAGAGACACCAGCTGTCAGCCTTTCAGCAAGAACTAGATTAGATGCTGCAGTCAGATTGTATTTTTTGAATTCTGTGTTTGGCACCATTCCTTTCTGGTCCATGACACCTCCAGACAATCTGAAGCTGGCTACATCGTTACCACCTGTCATTGATACACTATTGTTCAAAGTCAGACCTGTGTCGAAGAAATCTCGAATGTTATCAGGAGTAGACTCCCATGGAGTAGCTCCTCCATTATGGGCATAATTGTCCCACTGAATGAAGTTCAATCCAACATCCAGGGGTGGTCCCCAGCTTTCATCAACTCCACCATCTCCTGAAGAGCCGTCTTGCCATTCGAAGTAAAAGCGGTCAGGTCCCTGTCCATATGAGTTTTGGAAATCAGGAAGTACCAGTGGCCTTTCGAAAGTAGTCGATGAGTTAA
>JAHDEE010000304.1 GCA_020629005.1 Chitinophagales bacterium | reverse complement strand
ATAAAGCATTTCTAGCAAGTCAAAATGGACATTTATTGATTCGCTGTCCCTTAGCGACTCACCACACCTGTAATGATACCAAATGGCTCCGAGGTGACATGGAAAACTTCGCTGTTGTTTTCCCGATTGAATCTACTAAGGTCGAAGAGCAGGTTGTGGACATTAGGCATCTCCAGAGAAATACTATCGATTGATTTGGTCTTAGCTAATGCGGCCTCGCCCATCGCGTACAGCGTATGCTGAACGGAAAGACTTTGGTGACCTGCAAAAGTGTCCAACACCGCTGTCATTATTTGCTCTCGTTCTTTTGCGAAATCCACATCGACAGATTTGTATGGCCACATGGCTTTGAGCACAGTATTGAGCACTCTGTCTTTGGTATCTTTCAAGGTCGTAAATTCATCGACCTTAAAGTCAGAGAAGCCGGAGTCCGTGGTTTTCAGGATCTCCAGATCGTGGATACCGGACTGTACTGCAACACTGTCCCTTGTGCGATGCACGGCAGTGAGCCACTGTTCTTCGCCAGCCTTGCGATAGGTGGTAGGATGTTGCTTGCCACCTACAGGAATTCGCTCCCACATATTCTGCGCGATCTCTACTTGAACAGAGGTAAATTGTGTATTGGCTTTGAGTAGATGAGCTGATAGAAAAAGTCCAAAGGATTCGATGGTATCCAGAGGATGATCTTTAGCGAGAATATAAATGGTGTTTCGTTGCGTATCAGTAGGAAGTACTGCACTATTATCCCCGTCCAAATGTGCAACTGTAAAATCGCCTTCGCAGTAGACGCTAACGCTGATGTCCTTTAATTCGTGGTAGTCTTTGTGTCTGGTAACTTTCTTTACCTTTACCTCTCCTTTTCCGTATCTGCTTGAAGCTAATTTTGCTGCCATTGCACTTGATGCTTTAATTTTTGAAACGGCACAAAGGTAAGATTTTCTGATTGATAAGAGATTGACAAAAACAGACAGATGGGCGAGAAAATAATGGAAGTGTATCATCCTCAGGTTTTGATAGACAATCAACTGCAAGCAGCTACGCTAGAGGTTTTGGATGGAAAAATTGCCGATCTAAGAATTGGTAAAAAAGATGACTACCAAGGCGATCTTCCTCAGTCGGGAATCCTAATGCCGGGATTGGTGGATATTCATGTACATGTCAATGAACCTGGCAACACCGATTGGGAAGGCTTTGATAACGCAACTAAGGCTGCAGCTGCTGGTGGCATTACCAGCATCGTGGATATGCCGCTAAACAGTATTCCGGTCACTACCAACGTAGCAGCATTTGAGCAGAAGCTGGAGGCTGCCAGAAAGAATCTTCATGTCAATGTAGGTTTTTGGGGAGGCGTAGTGCCTGGCAATCATGCAGATTTGAAAGGATTAGTAGATGCAGGCGTGCTGGGATTTAAGGCCTTCATGGTGCATTCGGGATTGGATGAGTTTCCGAATTCGGATCGTCAAACTTTGGCGCGGGCGATGTATGAGATTGCAGATGCGGGACTGCCGCTTCTTGCACACTGTGAGGTAGAGCTGGAAGAAGGCGATGACTCTGGTATGACCGCATATCCACGTTCGCATGACGCCTGGATGAAATCCAGGCCGCAGAAGATGGAGATTGATGCCATTTCCCAATTATTGGAACTCTGTATTCAGACGAGATGTCGAGCCCATGTCGTACATCTAAGTGCCTCTGAAGCATTGCCGATGCTCGAGATCGCGATGTTGACAAATGCGCCATTCACAATAGAAACCGCACCGCATTATCTCTTGTTTGCCAATGAGCAGATAGAAGACGGAGCAGTGCAATACAAATGTGCTCCACCAATTCGGGAAGCTGAAAACGCTCGCAAACTGCTGGAGGCTGTAGAGTCAGGCCTGATCACTATGATCGGAACGGATCACTCGCCTGCGCCGCCAAGCCTGAAAGCATTGGAATCAGGAGACTTTACAAAGGCCTGGGGCGGTATTGCAAGTTTGCAGCTGCTGTTACCAGCGATGTGGACCGTACTACAAAAGAGTCCCGAGCCGCTGGCTTTACTAAATGCCCTCTGCATTACAAAGCCCTATGAATTTATTGGCCAGGATAAGCAGAAAGGCAAGATAGCTGAAGGATATGATGCTGATTTCGTAATTTGGGAGCCGCAAAAATCTTTTGTTGTAGCAGCATCGGATTTGCATTTCCGCCACAAGGAAACCTGTCCTTATATCGGTAGAGAATTGCAGGGAAAGGTGTTACAGACTTATGTGAATGGTAAGCTGGTTTACAGCAATGATTCTTTTATTGAATTGAATGCAGGAAAGCTAATTCTAAATGGCAAATAAAAAAGAAGCAGGCAACTACCTATCTGACCAGTACATAGATTTGGTATCTGAAAAACTAGGAGGGCAAGTCTTATGGGCCACCGACGACTTTTTCGCTGAGAAAGAGAATCTCATCAAACCGGGACGAGGTATTTTTATTCCAGATAAGTACACGGAACGTGGAAAGTGGATGGACGGATGGGAGTCGCGAAGAAAACGAACGGAGGGACATGATTGGTGCGTCTTAAAGCTCGCCACTCCTGGCACAATTAAAGGTTTCGATATTGATACCAACCACTTTTTAGGAAATCATCCACCGCATGCATCAGTTGAGGCAGTGCTATTGTCGGAAGATCCTGAAAATACGGAAGAAGCCTATGCTGCTTTGAATTGGACTGAAATCCTCCCAAAATCAGATCTTGATCCGGGATCACAACATCTTTTTGACGCCCAGGACCAGCAGCGATACTCACATGTACGATTGCACATTTTCCCAGATGGCGGGGTCGCCAGATTTAGGGTTTATGGAGAAGTCTGGAAAGACTGGACTCAAGTGCCTAAGGAGGAAATAATTGACCTTGCTTCTGCACTTAATGGCGCCAAAGCTGTTGCCTGTAATGATATGTTCTTTAGCGACATGGGTAACTTGCTGAATCCCGGTCGAGGTGTGAATATGGGTGATGGTTGGGAAACCAAAAGGAACCGAACGCCAAATAATGTTGACTGGTGTGTGATTAGACTTGCTAAGCGCGGTCTGGTGGAAAGTGTATTACTGGACACTTGCCACTTTAAGGGAAACTATCCGGACCGCTTTTCTTTGGAAGGTTGTGATGCTACCGAATTGGAAGACTGGAGCAAAGCTGAGTGGAAGCCACTACTGGCACAGCAAAAACTAGAAGCGCATAAAGAACATATTTTCAGTGAGCAACTTGGTGCTCATGAACCTGTGACTCACGTGCGCTTGAATATCTATCCTGATGGCGGCGTGAGCCGTTTGAGACTATTTGGTCGCAAGACGGATTGAGCTTGCAGGTCTGATCTTCGTAAATGGTGAATAGAGTAATGACTTTAGAAAGTTTCAATAAACTCGACAAAGCACAAGCAGCAAAAGCGCTGCAACGATGCAATGGATCTTCGACCTGGCTCAAGGGCATGATGCAACATTTCCCTTTTCAAAGCAAAGACGAACTTCTGTCGATCGCAAAGGAAGTCTGGTATGGAGCATGTAAGGAAGCCGATTACCTGGAAGCTTTCGAACATCATCCAAAGATTGGCGATGTAGATTCGCTCAAGAAAAAATTTGCGACTACCAGTGAATGGGCAGGACAGGAACAGGCCAGTGTACAAGAGGCCAATGAAGAGGTGATAAATGCGCTGGCAAAGGGCAACGCAGCATACGAAGATCGTTTTGGCTTTATCTTTATCGTTTGTGCCACGGGAAAGTCGGCATCGGAAATGCTGGAGCTGCTAGAAGCAAGGCTGCATAATGAGCCTACGAAGGAACTGTCCATCGCGATGGGGGAACAGCACAAGATCACCCTGATAAGAATTGAAAAACTACTGCAGAAATAATACAAAGATGAGTCAGATTACAACACATGTTCTTGATACCACACTAGGCTCACCTGCTTCAGGTCTGGCCATCGTATTGGAGAAAACGGTGAAATCAGGCTGGAAACAGATAGCCTCGGGAGAGACTAATGAAGACGGCCGAATTGGTGATTTGCTGGCAAAAGGCAACCTGCTCGAACCGGGAGTATACAGGATGATTTTCGATACAGGAGGCTATTTTGATCGATTAAATATCAGCTCTTTTTACCCGGTGGTCTTTATCTATTTTGAAGTCACCGATGAGAGCCACTACCACATTCCATTGTTGCTAAGTCCTTACGGCTACACCACCTACCGTGGTAGCTAGATCTCTAACACCTCAAATTGAATGCAAACATGAAGACTAGTATAAGCAAGACCGATAGAGAAAAAATCTTTGCTCCCTTGAGCAAGGCCAATAAAGCTTTCAAGAAAATCTATCCCGGAGATGGTTCCGAACGTCAACCCATCCATACGGTGTACGGTGGTGCTGATTTGTTTAAGCATAATACACGGGACAATCTACAAAAGATGGCATTAGCAGCCATGGATACTTATGCGCCTGACTTCTGCACATTTGCCAAGGCCATGGGTATGCCTAATGCCGATCTGCTGCCGGATAATGCCAAGGAGATCAAGGCGTTGGGAAAGGCGCTTAAGAAGGCGAAGGCGAAGGAGCGTAAGCTGATGCCCGAATGGCTTGCCTGGGAGGTATACAGAAAGACAAGAAAGAAACTGAAGCGAGAAGCAGTTGAAGATTTCCGAATCGACTTTGAAGACGGTTTCGGTAACCGGCCAGATAAGGAGGAAGATGAAACTGCGGTCCGCACTGCAAAAGAAGTGGCCATTGGCATGAAGAAGGATTCCCTTCCACCGTTTATGGGTATCCGAATCAAGCCATTCACGGAGGAGCTAAAGCAGCGATCGGTTCGCACTTTGGATATTTTCCTTTCTACTTTGCTTGCTGAGACTGGAGGTGAACTTCCGGACAACTTTATCGTGATGTTGCCTAAGGTGACAATACCAGAGCAGATCAAAGCCCTTGTGCAATTCTATGAAATCCTGGAAAGGAAACACAAGCTGCCCAAAGGGACATTGATTCTCGAAATAATGGTAGAAACGACGCAGGCTGTCATGTCGGCTGAAGGCACCAATCCTCTTAGGAAGTTTATTTTGGCTGCAAAAGGTCGATGCCGTGCAACACACTTCGGCACTTATGACTACACGGCTTCCTGTGATATAACCGCCAGATATCAGGAGATGAATCATCCCGTTTGCGATTTTGCGCATCATATGACCAAGGTATCTTTAGGTCACACCGGCATTCAGCTAAGCGACGGTGCGACCAACACGATGCCGGTAGGCCCACACCGAGGCAAAAAATTAAGCAAAGAGCAAAAAGCGGAGAATACAGAAGTCGTACACAATGCCTGGCAAAAGGGATTCTCTCACATCCATCATTCGCTTTGGAATGGTTTTTACCAAGGATGGGATTTACACCCTTCTCAGTTTCCTATGCGCTATGCAGCAGTATACACCTTCTTTCTGGAAGGTCTGCCCGAAGCCACCGACCGTCTTCGCAAGTTTGTAGATCAGGCGGCAAGAGCAACTCTGATAGGTGATGTTTTTGATGACGCCGCCACCGGACAGGGGCTGCTCAATTATTTCATCCGTGCCTACAATAGTGGTGCCATTGGTGACAAGGAAATCAAAGCAACCGGCCTGACGCTGGAGCAGATTCGAAGTAAGTCGTTTAGGGTGATTTTGGGGTGAGGTTTTCTTTGGTTTTTGGTTTTTGGTTTTTGGTTCTTGGTTCTTGGTTCTTGGTTTTTGGTTTTTGGTTTTTGGTTTTTGGTTTTTGGGAAAGGTAGTAACTAGTGGTAATGCTTCTTCTTGTAGGCATTCCATGCGGCTTGCCAGCCATCTTTATCGACC
>JAHDEE010000303.1 GCA_020629005.1 Chitinophagales bacterium | reverse complement strand
CTCTTTTCTGCAGCGAAGGAGAACCGGTGCAAAATAGCCCGGATAGAAACGGAAATGCAAGTGCACTGAGCGCGCTGTATGCGCCACTGATGAGGGCTCGCCCACAAGGCGAGACCGCAGCAGTGGATGCAGACAGCAGCGAAGGGTGCTTGCATTGCAGTGGATAGCCGGACGACTGGTAGCGCGGAGGAGTGGCTTTTCGCTCCTAAAATTCTTGTCGTAAGTCTGATTGCTTGTTTTGTCTCGCAGTCCAGCTAAGATGGCTGGCAAGTACTGCGGCATTGGGTCTAGATCAGAAAGAATAAAAGAAAAATGCCGCTACTGCAACATTTGTGCGAAAAGCTGCACCATTGTTGATATAAGCTTACGTTAGCAAAGCGGTAATCAAGGAATTTTGGGAAAATCGGTAGATAGAATAGACTTACATGGGCTTCGAAAAGGAGATCGAATGGCGCAGAAGCAGCTGTACGATCTATTTTCTCCTTACCTGCTAGGGGTGGCTAGTCTGTACTCAAACTCAAGGGAAGAGGCGCAGGATATACTATTGGAAGGATTCTACCGAATTTTCAAGGATATCGGTAAATATGATGGTCGGGGAGAGTTGCGGGCCTGGATGCGCAAAGTGATGGTGAATTCCGCACTGATGCATCTGCGAAAGCACAAAAACTGGAGGCTGGTTAGCACTTATGAGCAAGATCAATTTGCGCAGATTCCAGATAGCATTGACTTCGGCGCCACCGAAAGAGCCCATTCGATTTTGACCATCATTCGAAGCTTGCCGGAACCACAGCGACTTATTTTTACCTTGAAGGGCATCGAGGGCTATTCGTATGCTGAAATAGCGGAGCGCATGCAAATCAATGAGTCTACGCTGCGATCCCATTACCTGCGAGCAAGAAAAAAATTGCAAAGCATCTTGAAGACACAACTCGATTAGTATGGATGAACGCAACGATAATCTGGAAGCATTTTTCAGAAGTTCTTTGGATACTTTTGATGACAAACCTGCTGAAGAAGTATGGCAGCTGCTCGATGAAAGGCTGTCCGGCGAAAGGGCAAAACCTGGATCGAAGAACAATTCCAAGTTGATTCTGCCATTGGTGCTACTACTGCTTTCAGCAGCGGGTTTGTTACTATTCCAATTTCAAATCACACGAATGTATGCGGCTAATCTGAGCGAGCTAGAGAGAGAAAATAAGTACTTACGTGAGCAGCTCAGTCAAAGTAGAGAAGATAGCAGGGCAATAGAAAATAGCGTGACAACCTCCACAAATGATCGCTTGCTGAGAGACACAATCTACATCATGAGATATAGAGATCGGACAACGAGAAGAACGAATGAAGGGTTTTCCGATGAGGGGCTTAGTGTGGGTAAAAGGACTTATGGCGCAAAGGGACCAATGGCAGATAGCAAAGCAAACATTGTGCAAAGCAAAGAGCATGGCATCAATCATCAGACCGGCCAGGCCGCAAATGAAATAGCGGAAACAGTTTCTTCGACTGCAGTGTCTGCTTCTTCGAATGCGTATGAGGATGAGTTCTTCCCCAATGCGGGCCTTGCTGTACCAGATGAAGTTGTGTTGTCTTTGCTAAAGCGAAAACCTAACTACTTTGACCAGGCCGACTACTCAAACGCTGCATCCTATAGCGAGGGTAGCGAAATAAAAAAGGAAAAGTCGAAAAAGCCAAAAGTTAAAGTAAAACGGCAAAAGGCAAGATTCAAAGACATGGTGCTTGCAGAACCCTGGGGACGCGCTGAATTCTATTACAAAATAGGTCCATCAGGCTCTTTACTGATTACACCGAAAGGCAACCTGTCGCTCAACGGATCCACAGGAGCGAGTTATGGGATATTGCAGGAGATCGGATTGAGTAGTCGCTTTAGCATTCAATCCGGCCTAAGCAGGGTGTACCAGGAATACACGATGCGTGGCAAAGAGGGCCCCTTGGCTGATGAGATCGTAAACGACTATCCTAATGTGGAGCATTACGAATCACGAATCAAAGCCATCGAAGTGGACAATCACTATTGGGAAATTCCGCTGGGCGTAAAATATGAATTCTATCAAGATCAGTATAAGTCCTATTTCGTAGGTTCCGGTGTCAAAGGCTCGATTCGTCCTCCACAACAGTTCACCTACTTTTTGAGCGACAACAGCATAGACAGCTTTTCGAGCAACCGTCGATTTGCCTATCTAAATGCGCTTTCGTTTTCCCTGGGTATAGAGAAGCAGTTGCTACCCTACCTTAACTATCAACTCAGCTTCAACTACGATCTGCCAGTTGAGCCGACGGGACTTGAAAGACAACTGATAAGCAACTTTAATTTGAGGCTGGGTTTGCTCTTTGGGAAAAAATAATTTTCAGAATTGCAACATTCAGCTTGAATCCTGCACCAATTAATGTAAAGCGAAGAAGATGAGATACTGGACAATCGGCATATTGATATTGGCAATGATCTTCTCTGCCTCTTGCACTAAAGATTTGGGAAGTGTTTGCAACAAAGGTGATGCATGGGTGCAAAAGCGAATCGTAGTCATGGAGTCCATATCCAGAATTGAATTGGCAATCGCTGCTGATCTCTTTGTACAAGAAGGCCAACAAAACATCGAGATTGAGGCACCGGCAGATATCATTGATCGCATCTTGAGTGAATCAAAAATTGGCAATGGCAAATGGAAGGTTGAACTAGACAACTGCTACGATGGACCGGCTATCACGATTTGGGCAACGCTACCTGAATTTGCTGCGCTCGACATTTTGGGCGATGGAAAAATCCAGGGTCTCGACACCTTAAGCATGATCAGTAATCTGGGATTGGACATAGATGGATCGGGAAGTATCAAACTACAGATGTTGGATGCTGAAACCTTGGACCTGCAAATCAAAGGAGGTGGCCATATCGAATTGCTTGCCGGACAAGTTGCTGTGCAGAACTGCGAAATTTCCGGAGCCGGCCAAATAGATTCTCAGCTCAGCGATGCCAGCAGTTGTCGGGTTGATATTAAGGGAAACGGTGTTGTCAATTTTTACGGAAGCAGCGATGAGCTCTCTATCGACATTGAAGGAGATGGTGATGTGGATGCCCTTGAGCTCAATGTACAAAACTGCTCTATAAAAATGCAGGGAGAAGGCAGCTGCAAGGTCAGGGTGCAAGATGAACTACTGGTTAACATTGAAGGAGCAGGTGAAATTTGCTACGAGGGCCAACCGATCATTTCAACAGCCATCTTCGGAGATGGCGCGCTAGAGGAGTGCAATTAGTCCTGGCTTATTTTCTAAGTTGAGCAGCGACCTGCTCAATAACCACATAAACATATTTGAAAAATGAAAACAATATCCTTGTTAATGGCACTGCTATGTCTGTGCCTCACTGTAGATGCACAAAGTGGCATGCAAACCATCCGAGGTAAAGTAGTGGATGCGGAAAGTGGTGTCGCATTGATCGGAGCAAATGTTCTACTTCCGGAAATGGCTGCTACCATAGGAACTTCAACGAATGAACAAGGAGAATTTCGGCTAGAGGTTCCTATAGGAAGACACCAGATAGCTGTGAGCTATGTGTCTTACAAAACAAAATTGCTGCAGGACTTGCTGGTCACCGCAGGAAAAGAATTGGTGCTCGATATTGAGCTGGAGGAAAGTGCAATCAGCGTTGCTGCTGTAGAAGTCAATGCTAGATCGCTTGCGGAAAAGAATCGCAGCATAAACCCCTTTGCGAACGTGAGCTCCAGAACCTTTTCTACGGAAGAGACATCAAGATATGCCGCAAGTGTTTTTGATCCAGCCCGCATGGCGCAGAATTTTGCCGGTGTGTCGGTCGCTTCAGCATCCGGAGATCTGTTTAATGAAATTGTGATTCGTGGAAATTCCCCTACCGGCATTCTCTGGCGATTAGAGGGTATCGAAATACCTAACCCAAATCACTTCGGTGATATGGGCAATTCTGGAGGGGCCATTAGCATGTTGAGCAGCACTACTTTGAGCAACTCGGACTTCTACACTGCTGCCTTTCCGGCAGAGTTTGGAAACGCCACCTCTGGGGTCTTTGATTTGAGAATGCGCAATGGCAATGACGAAAAGCGCGAATACGCCTTCATGTTCGGGGCACTTGGAGTGGAGTTCGGACTGGAAGGGCCCATTGATAGGAATAAGGGAAGTTCGTACTTGCTCAACTATCGCTATTCGACTTTGGCTTTAGTGCAGGCCATCGGATTGAATCCCACTGGAGAAATTCTCCCGACCTATCAGGATCTTTCTTTCAACTTAAATTTCCCAAATAGCAAGCAAGGCGGCATCTCAATTTTTGGTCTGGCAGGTCGAAATCTAGCAGGCATTAATCCAGCGGAAGATGTCTCTCAATGGCAACAACCTGGTGACGAAGAGGGCCTGGAAGAACGTGGAGATATGGCAGTGCTAGGACTTAAGCATCGAAAACTATTCAAAAATAACTCCTACCTAAAAACTATAATTGCGGGCTCCCATGAGCGAGAAAGCTCCTACGATTATGAACTGGACTCAAGCTACAATGAACTCTTCAAAGGTCGAGACAAGACTATCCAAAATACCATAAGGCTGAGTAGCATGTATCATAAAAAAATATCCAACAAAACGAGCCTTCGTGTCGGAGCAATTGCCTCTTTCAAAGATCTCAGCTTCCGACTGAACGGCACTAATCCTGAAGACCCACTAAGCAGCATCCCCTACTTTGACAACAAGTCCAACAACAGCTTTTTGCAAGCATACGGGCAATGGAAACTAAAACCCGGAGATCAGCTTACTTTGCTGGCCGGCCTTCATTTTTCCTACTTAACGGGCAATTCCAAATCAGCTCTTGAGCCTCGGCTCTCTGCTCGTTGGCAAATAAATGAGCGTCACGAAGTTAGCTTTGCTAGTGGGCTACATAGCAAAATGGAGCATCTCGCGATCTATAGTTTCGATGGGGCCTTTGCAAATGGATTCAGCATCACTAGAAACAATGATTTGAAGCTCAGCAAATCTTTTCACAATGTGCTCGGATACGATTTGAGTCTCCATCAAAATTCCAGAATTAAGGTTGAGCTCTACTATCAATCGCTATTCCATATCCCAATTTCCGCAGATAGCAGCAGCAGCTACTCCGCCCTCAACAGCTTTGACATCTACGATGCGCTGGACCACGAAAAATTGGTTTCAAAAGGCAAAGGTCGCAACCTCGGAGTTGACCTTACAATGGAGCGATCATTAAATCGTGGATATTATGTGATGTTAACCGGCTCGCTCTTCGATTCAAAATACAAAAGCCAGCGTGATCGATGGTACGATACCCGTTTCAACGGAGGCTATCAATGTCACTTATTGGCAGGCAAGGAATTTGGTTTCAGCAATGATAATAGCCTTGGAATCAATGCAAAGTTCATCATGTCCGGCGGTGCTCGATATTCCGAAATTGATCTTCAGCAATCCATTCAAATGGGAGAAGAAATCACCTTTGACGATCCGCCATTCAACAAACAAGTTGGTCAGTACCTACGTCTGGATTGGGGAATCAAATACCAGATCAACAGAGCCAGTTCTACCCACACCTTCATGCTGGATATCCAAAATACAACCAACAGGGAAAACCCCTTTATACTGGAATACGACAAGGACTCAATGACCATTGAGCAGGATGACCAATTGGGCATGTTTCCCTTTGTGAATTATCGCATATCGTTTTAGGTTTTTTTTATCGCAAGCAGCTATACTCGGACTGGAGGAAGAAAGGCTCATCGAAATTGAGTGAATACTCACTCAGTGTAGTGAACTCTAGCTGGGGATTCCACCCCAGGGCTAACGCATCATAAGTGGCGTTAATTTGATAGTAAATCAATAGT
>JAHDEE010000302.1 GCA_020629005.1 Chitinophagales bacterium | reverse complement strand
TCCCAAGAAGGCCGGTTTTGGCCAGACAAGAACAGAGCAAATTTCCCCCTGAACGCGGAGAAGTACAGATAAGAAAGAGCCTTTTCGACATGGCCTGTTTTCTCCTGAAGGTAAGGAATTAATCGCCTATCCGATTGATTATGCTGTGTAGCAAGGCCCTCTTTTTATTTGGAGCAAACCTTCATTCGATCGCGCTAAGACCTGCGCGCTCTACATTGCAATGATGGCACTCTCCGGCCACTTCGCTGCTGCGCTGCATCCGTCTCTCCTATCGTCGAGCCAGCTCCAGCACAGCGACTCAGTCGCCGCATAGCACCATCATTTCCATTGCGATCACGGCTATGGGGCACCGCCTCTCGGTCGTGGTGAGATGAGCTAGTTGATTTTTTGCTCTCAAAACGAAACCGAAATTTCTTGAAAGCCAGAAGGAGCATTCCTGCTTCTCCTTTTACACATTCTGATCAGTGCGATCAAAGATTGCAGAGTCATAGAGCCAATTAAACCAAAGGCCAACTTGAAGCTCTGCAGTAGCCTAGGCAAGTGCCGATTTGCACGCCTGCTTTTTACATTGCAATTAAAGTTACTTCGTCTGAAAATATTTGCAATAACTATTCAACTATATCAATGCACTTAGTACTCCATATTCTAATAGGACTGAATCAAATTTTAACTACCTTCGCCCAGCCAATATAGATAGAAATGTATTTGATGTATATCGATGAAAGTGGAGATACCGGAGTATTGAATTCCCCTACACGTTACTTTGTACTTTCTGCCATCGTAGTCCATGAAGACAAATGGTTGGGTGTGCTCGATGACTTAATCGTCTTTAGAAAGTTCCTAAAGAGTCGATACAACTTAAGGATGAAAGATGAAATTCATGCTGCTGAGTGGCTCAATAAGAAACCAAAAATTAAGGCTACAATTCAAAAGCATGATCGCCTAGACATTCTCAAAAAATGTTTAAAGTGGCTTGACCAAAGGAACGACATCAGCATATATTCGGTAAGATGCGATAAATCCCTTAATCTGTCGAGAGACATTTTCGAGTATACTTGGAGAGTGTTCATCCAGCGATTTGAAAACACTCTTTCCTACAATAACTTTCCTGGGGGAAATGCTACTGATAAAGGAATTATTGTTCCTGACGATACACACGGTCAAAAGTTGACTCGTCTGCTGAGGGAAATGAGAAGATATAATTTCATTCCAAATCAACAGAGTGCGTATGGAGGAGGTGCCCGCAATATGCGGTTGCGAGCAGTTATCGAGGACCCGATCATGAGGGACTCCGCTTCGAGTTACTTCCATCAAATGGTGGATGTCGTAGCATTTTTTACTCGAATGGCTTATGAACCAAACAGGTATATCAGAAAAAAGGGGGCAAGAACGTTCTACAAATTCTTAGAGCATGTAGTGAATCATCACATAACAAGATATACGACAATCAAAGGTGTGAAGGAGATATAGAAAAGGGATAGCAAAGCTATCCCGGGTGACTCCTACTTGCTTCACAAAAGCATAACCGTCCACTTGGGAGTTTCAGAATCAAAGTAAAGATAATGCATTTCGAACAAGGTTTAATCATAAAAGCCACTTTTTCACGAAAACTCTCAAACTTCTACACTACAAGACGTCATTGTAGCAACTCTGTCAAGACCGCTCACATGAATTTTAAGCTGCATAGCAGTCTAGCTTATGATCCTCAGTATACCGCTGTGAAGTAGATTCTGGCCTATGCTTCTTTGATACAGGAAAATCACCACACAAAAGACCGCCTGTAGTAATCCCAAACTATACTATCCGACCTTTCATCGGCCATAGGCAACTCATCAACACCCATAAAGGAAGCCGCCTTTTCCGGATCCGCGCTAATAAACTGTAAGAGATCCTGAATACATTGCTCAGGCTGCTCAAAGCCACCTTCGTACTTATTATCGTTCGACAAAATCTTTATTCCCCAATGCTCTCCAGCCAAATCACTTGCCCGAATGCTATCCAGATAGTCCATGATATTGCCAGCCCTCAAATGCTCATAAAAATACCGCATTCGCTCTTTGGGATCTCGCAAATGATGCAGCAAATTGGTCTCATAAAGCCAATACAAATCCCGCGAATATTCCTGTCCGGCCTGCTGCTCCTTTTGCAGTCGATCAGGCAGTTCATTCAGATAGGCCTCTAAGGCATCAGGGGTGATTTGATGGAGCACTTCATTCGCAGGATAGGCATAGAAATAGGAACCCGGTTTCCCAAGAAGGCCGGTTTTGGCCAGACAAGAGCAGATTACCTCCTGAACGTGGAGAAGTACAGATAAGAAAGAGCCTTTTCGACATGGCCTGTTTTCTCCTGAAGGTAAGGAATTAATCGCCACTGGTATTTCTAATCCTAATAGGTCAAGACAGCCTGAGACAGAAGCTTCTTATGATCTAGCCCAATCAAACGAACGATATAGACTCCCGTTTGCAGGGCATTTAGATCTACTACTGTACTGCTAAGTAATCCTTGTTGACCTTCGACGAGCCGACCAGAAAGATCGTAGATTTGCAAGTCGTATGGCTCAAGACTGGAAAAACAATCTATGTATAGCTGATCGCCAATCATTGTGAGACCAGGTTCTTCAAAAGTTGATTGGGCAGTCGAAACACTGGGACAATCATCAACCAAAAGCTCGAAAGAACGACTGCAATACTGACTACTGGCTACAAAGTAATCTACCTGATCAAAAACCACCAACTCCCCGGGATCATGGGAGAGATGTAAACTATCTTCAATGATATAAGTTGCCCCCTGGTGATGCACCTCCACCCTGTCATTATGGAGGTTTTCATGGCATCTATTTGTGAATACATATTGTACATCAACTTTCCCTGTGCTTTCATTGCAGGTTTGCTCATAGCTAAGCTCATAACTACTGCAATGACAAGACTCCACTTCTATTTCGGTAACGCAACCTGTCAAATAATCCAAGACGACGACAGTAGAAACCGTGTCGACCGGATAAGTCAATTGCATTTGCTCGATACCATTATAGCCTCCTACATAGAAATTAGAATACAGGGTATCCTCCCCTAGCGTAAGGAGGTGAGGCAGTTCTGATCCAACATAGCAATAAAACCCATCATATAGCAAGGAGATCGTGGCACTTGCTGTTCCAAATAGCGTATAAGTGGCTGTCTCCGTATTGTTTTCTATGTCCAGCGAGATGCCAACAGGATTCCATTGCAGAACGGCTGGCGGGCAGTCTGTAACATTGCAAACGGATATTCCTGTTTCATTCTCGGTACAGCCATACTGGTCGATCCACTCAACTGAAAAGACCTCTACCGTATCTGATTCCCACAAGGCTTCAGGGTACACTACATGATCGGGCACACCTGGCAGCACGCCGCTGCTACAGTCAAAGAATTTGAACCCGCAGTCAAAGTCGCCATAAAAGTACTCGGGATCGATATTCGGCAATTCGATAAGCTGACTGCAATTGACATCACTGTCCATGATCTCGATTTGCTGCTTCAAGTAAAACTCATATTGAAAAGGATATGGTTCATCTGGGTAAACAGGCTCCCCCGTAATGCTGTAGGGCAAATCTTCTTCTTGAGCACATCCACCTGTAAAGCTAAGATAGACCTGGGTGGGATATAGATCATCCCATGGGGCCAGGTAAAAAGAGCAATCAGCTGCAAGACTCATCTCAATCGGCGGGCAATCACATTGAGCCAGGGCCTGTCTGACAGAGAATAGCCCGACTAGCAGCAGTCCAAAAAAGCAAATCTTGTTCATAATCTATCCATTTCAAGCCGAATCAAGATAGTTCTTTTTGCCGACAGAATTGGCAAAAAGGGCTGCCAAGAAGTTCGCTTGAAAACGCGATCATCGTAAAACAGAATGGCCGTATTTTTGCATCTAAGACGAAGGGACAAAATACTCAGCTTGCATTCCCGATAAGGAGCATTATTAGCTGGAGGCCCCAAAGCCATTGTCCGCAAAACCTTTACTAGTTTCGACAATAGTAACCATGAATAGTCCAGCAGAAAAGTGGCAGTACAAGTTCCTTTATTTTATTATTGCAGTGTTACTTCCGCACTTGGCCAATGCCCAATGCGACTGCCCACCCATAGAGATGAGCTATTCATTTGATTGCCATCACTACATCGAGCCCTTCAATGAAGGTGATCCTATTACGATGTACCTCAGCTTCTCCGGAGGTTGTGCGGAAGAGTTGGGCGGCAACTATATCGACTATGAATCGCTCATGGAAATCAGCCCTGAAGATAGCTTTGCCATCAACTTCTACATCGACTATAATGACGACGACTTTTACACCCTGCTAGACAATCATCATGCTTGTGAAGTTTCGATACCCTTACCGAATATCACTCCCGATTACTTCTACCAAAAACAATGGAGCTGTTTATTCGATTTCTATGACTGCGAGACGGGCAACCTTCCCGGAGTCCCAGATTATGTGAGCATCCCTGACAATATTGGCGAATCAGATACGATAGAGCACATATCGCTTAGTTGGATTGACGAGTTTGGCTGTCAGGTGTATCAAGGTTACGTAGCTGCTTGCAACGTTACGGATTGCAGTGAAGCTACATTGCAATTCCAAACAGACAGCTTTGAGTATGACCCGGCAACAGGAATCGAAACAGCCACCTACATAATTGGCGGCACCGCAAGCATCGCACTAGCAAGTGATTATGAAGATTTCTACTGCTATTTTGCGGAAAGCTTTGGCATTGCCAGCACCATAATTGTAGACAATGATACTGTAGAAGCAAACATGCCGGTGAGTGGCTTCTCCGGGCAAAACAGCATCAGTATTAGCAGCCATGTGGACGAGGATGTCGAAGTAACTATAGTAGATCAACTTACGGGCTGTGTGCATACTGTCGTTCAGAGCTCTTGCCATTGCAATACGAACGAGGTAAGTGTTGAGCAAGTCTGTGAGAGCGAAAGCGGGATGGCCCAGGTCACCTATCACTTTTCGTATGGCTGCGCAGAGGGTTTGCATGCTACCAGCATTGAGCTGGACTATGGAGGCTCGACTTACATTCTGCAAGACAGCCTCAGCCTTTCGCATGAGTCGGGCGAGCAAGTATTTTTTGAGGAGATACGGTACTACAAGCAAGGCGTAAATTACTGCTCCCGATCGCTGGACATGGGCGAAATATACTGCCCGCCAGTCTCTAACGAAACTATAGAGCCTGCTGCATTGAGCCTTGGCTTTCATGGGCAGCAAATCCACCTAATGAATATGAATCCAGAGTATCGGTATCAGGTGCAGGTCTATGATATCAATGGCAGACTGGTCTTTGCTGAGAGCTGTCAGGGGAATGGGGCGGCGATTGACTTGTCGCGAATAGGGGAAGGTATTTATTATGTACGAGCTCAATCTGCTGAGGAGCAGGAGATTCGGAGTATTAACATTTTATTGAAGGACTAATGCTGCGTAAACTAAGTTCTGAGGGAAAATGGGCCATGCAGTCCCCATTCACTGATCGGCCACGAGCCAATGCCGGTGAAAAATAGCCCCGATGGAAGAGGAAATGGCGGTGCAAGATGCGGGACTGAATGTGCCGCTAATGGGGGCTCGAAGCGCTAGCGTAGAGACCACAGTAGCGGATACATGAAGCCCGCAGCTGGTGCCGACATTGGAACGTACAGCGGGTGGACAATTGCCACGAGTGTTTCTGCTGCGCTCCAAGAAATAAAAAAACATTACCATACAAACAATAGCTATCTTGAGTGCATGGATAGATTTATTCTCTGGCTATGCAAGTCAGTCTAGCACCTTGCATTTGTTGAGAGGATTGACTAAATTATTGAAAATCTGCTGAGCATGAATATTGAAGAATTTCGCGATTATTGC
>JAHDEE010000048.1:11166-33722 GCA_020629005.1 Chitinophagales bacterium | reverse complement strand
TGACAGAAATAGAAGCCCTTAAAGGTGGTGCGAATTTCGTTTGCGTAGCACTAGCCACGCAAAACAAGTTAAATACTTTTTGCCGAAATACAATGTTTTGGCTCGGCACTGATATCCGAGATAGTCGGAACTGCCTTGTGTCCAGGGACGAGGCAGGGTGCAAAATAGCCCTGACAGAAATGGAAATGAGGTAGCCAACTACCGTGGCGAAAGCCGGCTAGCGGGGGCTCGGAGCCTGCGGAGAGACCACGATAGCCGAGCTGAAGCAGGTAGGTGGCTGCCGAATTGCAATGGATGGCAGGCAAGCCGATTCCAGGAGTGATATTGTATCGCTCCTAAAAAAAAAATTTGTCAACGGAATGAATCCAGTGCAGGAGTTAACTACTTAGTTACTTTTGGGGACTGGATTTACCTTTAGGCCAGATGGCTGTAGCCACATCCAAAGTCAAACATCATCTAAACTCCGTATACTGATTATTGGGAATTTGAGGACCGTACTTTTTCATAGCTGCAATAAAGTCCTCCTTGTTCAGGAATCCTTTTACCCGTCCTAATTCATTGCCTTTCTGATCAAGGAAAAGGATAACGGGATAGGCCTCGACACCGTAGCTGGCGGCGATGGCTTCCCCATTTTCCTCTACACCTGTGTCCAGCTTGTATCCATAATAATAGCGCTTCAGATAGGCAGCCACTTCGGGATCGGAGAATACTTCTGCGTCCATCTTTTTGCAGGGAGCACACCACTCGGCATAGAAATCTATTAATATCCGTTTATCCTCGCGATTCGCTTGTACAAAGAGCTCTTCAAAACTGCCTTCGAAATCTAGGGCGGTCTGAGCCTCACAGCAGACAGAAGCAAACAATAAGGTCAAAATTGCAAGAAATCTCATAAGTAAAGAATAAAGCACTTATTTATTTGATCTTTTCTATAGGGGCTAAAGAACGAATAGATTCCCTAATCATGTCCATAGCTGTTGAACCAGCTGTGCCATCGCATGTGCAATACCCCAAGTGCGGCCTCTTTAAATATGCTGGTGCTCATCTTGGATTCGCCCGCCACCCGATCGGTAAAGATAATGGGAATCTCTTTAATCTTGTAGCCGAGTTGCCAGGCGGCGAACTTCATTTCAATCTGAAAAGCGTAGCCAATGAATTTGATTTTATCGAGGTCGATTGTTTCCAGGACTTCTCTTCTGTAACAAACGAAGCCAGCTGTTGTATCTCGCACGGGTAGAAAGGTGATCATGCGTACATACACAGATGCAAAGTAAGAAAGCAAAACTCTTCGCATCGGCCAGTTTTCCACTCCGCCCTTTTTGATGTATCGGGAACCTACAGCAATATCTGCCCCTTCAGCAGCACAGGCATGGTACAAACGTGGCAAGTCTTTGGGGCTATGCGAAAAGTCGGCATCCATTTCCATGATGTAATCGTAGCCGTTCTTGATGCCCCAGCGAAATCCGTGTATATAGGCAGTGCCAAGTCCCAGCTTACCTTTGCGCTCCTGAATATGCAGTCTACCAGGAAACTGGTTGATCATCAATTCGCGTACAATGGCGGCGGTACCGTCGGGAGAGCCATCATCTACGACCAGTATGTCGAATGCCTTTTCGAGCTCGAAAACGGCTTGAATTATGGCTTGGATATTATCCTTCTCGTTGTAAGTGGGTATGATGACTAGACTGTCTGACAAGGGGCTTATTTATGCGATCAATTAGGGAATCTTCTATCCAAATTTTGTACTCAGCTTTAGGGCGGTCAGCTTTTGCTTGGTATCTAAAAGAAAATTGTTTTTCATGATCCAGTCATAGTACTGGGGTTCTTCTTTGAGTACCTGGGCAACCGGCTTGCCTTTATGCTTACCAAAGTTAACTTTTGCAATGCCATCTTCTACCAAAAAACGCCGGCCACTATCCAAAAACTTCCCAGTACTGGTATACTCATGCAGAAACTCCATATCATTTTGAATGTCTGGATAACGATCCAGCTGACTTTGAAGTACTTCATAGGTCGCTTTCACATCTGCTTCTGCGCTGTGGGCGTTTTCCAATTCCTTTTTGCAGTAGAACTTGTAAGCGGACTTGAGGTCCCTACCTTCGTTGAGCATGAAGATACGATAGACATCGACGACCAATCTTCCCTCCATCTTGAACTCCTTATTGATGCGAAGAAATTCATCTACGAGCACGGGAATATCAAGACGATGCAGATTATAACCGCCAATATCGCAGCCTTCCATGAAATCCAGAATTTCTGTTGCTACTTCTCTGAAAACCGGTGCATCTTTGATGTCCTCTTCATAAATGCCATGAATCATTGAACTCTCTGCCGGAATATCTCTTTCCGGATTGACTCTCCATGTCCTGCTGGTGCTGCTATTGTCAATGGCAATTTTCCAAACACTGAGTTCTATCAATCTGTCATTAACGACATCCAGACCAGTGGTCTCAAGGTCGATTACAGCCAAGGGTTTCTTCAATTTCAAATTCATCCGGGTAATTTTTCCCTGGCAGTTACCTAAAAATATATCTAGGTTGATTGCTGGGTCACAAAGTTAGCAATATCGGAGATATCTAGGCCACCATAGTTGCCGGAACTCATCAAAAGCAGCACCTCGGTATTATCCTTGTTTAGTCTTATCCAGTCGTTCACTGCAGCTACATTTGTGGCCACCTCCAGACTTTCCATCGCAAATGCCTGAAAAACCTGATCAACGCCGAGCGGCTGCATTTGTTTCACTTTGAATGTCTGCTCGTCGAAAAATACCAGAGCGCGATCAGCCGGCTGCATACTTCCTTTATACTCTTTGATGAACTCCGGGTTCAAACTGCTGAAAGTATGTAATTCGAAGCAGGCGGTGAGCTTGCTATTTGGATGTTTCTCTCGCACGGCACTCACCGTAGCAGCTACTTTGGATGGAGCATGAGCAAAATCCCAATAGACTGTTTTTTCCCTGCTTTCCGCCAGAAGCTGCAATCGCCGTCCTGCCCCTTTGAATTTGCCAATTGATTGGTAGAATTGTTCAGTCTCTACACCGAGTGCTTCGCAAACATGCCTTGCAGCCTCCATATTTAGCATATTGTGTTTTCCGATAAGTCGAAGAGGCCACTGTTGATGGCCATTTGCGATCCAATATCTCCCTGAGCGTACCCAGTAGTCTGGTGCGCTATAAGGAATGCAGTCGACTCTGCTCGGGGCCTTTTTAACGACTTGAGAGAGGGCCTCATCTTCGACGCAATAGAAGACTTTGGCTCCTTCCTCTAGTGAGACGAGAAAGCGCACAAATTGATGTTCATATTCCGCATAGGTAGGAAATACATTTATATGATCCCAGGCAATGCCGCTCAAGACCGCAATTTGCGGCTTGTAGAAAAGGAACTTTGGGTCTCGGTGTATGGGGCTGGCGAGATATTCATCACCTTCAAACACTGCCAATGGCGCATCGGACATCTGCACCCTGAAGTCAAAATCCTCAACGTCTGCACCGACCAGATAGTCAAAAGCAATCGCCTGGCTTCGCAGTACATGCATGATCATTGAGGTAATGGTGGTTTTTCCATGACTCCCTCCAACTACAATGCGTGTCTTTTCCCGACATTGTTCGTACATATATTGCGGAAAGGAGTAAACTGGAATATCCAATTCAATTGCACGTTCCAGTTCCGGATTGCCAGGACGGGCATGCATGCCGAGAATTATGGCATCCAGTTCCGGACTGATTCGCTCTGGCCACCAACCTAATTCGTCCGGGAGCAGACCATAAGAAGCAAGCCTTGATTTACTAGGATCATAGATCGCATCTTCGGAACCAGTAACACGATAGCCTTTACGATGTAAGGCAATGGCAAGTTGATGCATGATACTGCCTCCTATTGAAATAAAATGAATTCTCATAATAAGGGGAATTAATGACGCGTTTACCAGAGGATACAGGTGAATTGCATACTTTTGACACAGAGAAAAAATTGAAAAACAAGCTCATGTTAACTAGATACACTGCCAATATGAAAAGGGTCCTGGGTGCAGGGCTGTTTATGTTTATTCTTGTTGCCTCTTCAGCCTGCCATAGATCCGGTTGTCCCGGCGACATTACTGTGATAGAACTTGAGCAAAGCCAGGATTGTTAGAATAAGTGCTGCTAAGCAGCGAAACCTAGAGGTTGTACTGAAAGATAAGTTTTTGGGAAAGATCCGGATGAAGGCTCTTCGCAACGGGACAGTTTCTGGCAACACGTTCCAGCATGCTTCTGGCTTTTTGGTCAAGGGATCCGGGCATTTCGATCGTGATTTCTATTGTTGAAATTCGTCTTGGTTGAGCGCTCATGATCTTGTTTACACTGGCCTTTGCTCCTACGATGTTCCAGGCTTTTCGTTCTGCGGTGATACCCATAATGGTAAGCAAACAAGAGGCTAGCGCTGTTGCTACTGTATCTGTTGGAGAAAAGGCTTCCCCTTTTCCGTTGTTATCTACCGGTGCATCGCTAATGATTTGCATCCCTGATTTCAAATGAGTTGCCTTGGTACGTAAATTGCCTTCGTATATTATCTCTGAGGTCATCTCGGTGTTTTTGGTAAGTATTTAATTGATTTTAGCCTTGATTTGTCTTAAGTTGCAGTATACCCTTTTTAGGCATTTTAATGGTTCTTGACATTGGTTTTTCATGAGATTTTCCGTGATTTTCTTCATGCTGTTGTTCATCTATGCTAGCGTTTCTGCGCAGATAGCACAGGAGGACTTATATACCTATGACGCGAAGGAGACCATTTACAATAAAGAGGTTTCGTTCAGTCTGAAATTCCATACCAATGGCTATGGTATCGCATTGAACAAGGGAAAGTTTGTTGACTACTACAAACAAAAGCTTTGGCAGCTGGAATTGCTTGAGATTAAGCATCCGAAAGAATCCCGTCAGCCGGGCGTGGTCGGCAGTCAACAGCAAAATGCAAAATCCTTCAAATACGGCAAAATTAACAACTTCTATAACTTGAATTTCAGCCTAGGGAAGCGCAAGCTACTAACCGAAAAGGCAGAAAAAAGTGGCGTTGCAGTTTCTCTCTTTTATGCTGGCGGAATTTCTCTTGGTTTACTCAAGCCTTACTATTTGGAATTAGTTGTCGATGATCCTGAAACGGGAGACGTAAAACGCCAGGATATCAAGTATACGGAGGAAACTGCTGCTATTTTCCTAAACAAGGAAAGAACTGTGGGTTCTTCTGGAATTGCTTTTGGCCTTGATGAAATGAAGTTCAGACCGGGCTTGCAGGGAAAGATAGGAGTGAACTTTGACTGGGCTGCGATGGACGAATATATCAAGGCGCTCGAACTAGGTCTGATGCTAAACGTTTATACGGAAAGGATCACTATCCTTGCAACAGATGAGAACAGTTTTCTTTTCGGCAATCTGTACTTGAAATTTGTCATTGGCAAGAGATCCTGATCCCAGCGAATAGCTCATATTATTAAACGAGCAAATCTGCTACCTTTGCCCCAGGCCTATGATAGAGTTACCAGTAATCCAAAAGAAGAAGCGCGAACCTAAGCCGCCCTGGTTAAAGGTGAAGTTACCTGTTGGAGAAACCTACCGCAATGTTCGGAAAATTGTTGCCGAGCATAAATTACACACGATTTGCGAAAGCGGCAACTGCCCAAATATGGGTGAATGCTGGGGTGCAGGCACAGCTACCTTCATGATCCTGGGCAATGTTTGTACCCGATCCTGTTCATTTTGTGCGGTCGCCACCGGTAGACCAACTGAGTTGGACTGGGATGAACCCCGAAGGGTTGCAGAAGCTGTGCAATTGATGGGTGTCAAGCATTGTGTGCTTACCTCAGTAAACCGCGACGAACTTAAAGACGGAGGAGCCACTATCTGGGCTGAAACTGTCAGACAAGTGCGGCTTTACAGCCCAGACACCACCATGGAGACCCTGATTCCAGACTTCAAAGCAAAATGGGAAGCGCTGGAGCTAATTCTTGAGGAAGCTCCCGAGGTGGTTTCCCACAATATGGAGACCGTCAAGAGGCTGTATCGGCTGGTCAGACCTCAAGCCAAATACCTTAGAAGCCTTGAGCAAATCAAGAGGACAAAGGATGCCGGACTGCGTACCAAATCAGGCATTATGGTTGGTTTGGGTGAATCCGAAGAAGAAGTGATGGAAATTATGAAGCATCTGGTTGAGCATGGGTGCGATATCCTGACTATTGGCCAATATTTGCAGCCGACCAAACATCATTTGGCTGTGCACGAATACGTCCATCCAGATGTATTTGCCCGCTATGAACAAAAGGGCCTCGAAATGGGTTTTAAGTATGTAGAAAGCGGGCCGTTGGTACGCTCCTCCTACCACGCTGAGCGCCATCTGATTTAGGGCAATAAACAGAATCATGCTTCAATCTGTGATGGCAACAGCCGAAGATTTCTGCTTGTTATAACACTGCTAAAGCCATTTTTTGCAGAAGCGGTTATAGCGGAAATGGCGGTTACCACATCCAGCTATTCCTGCTTTGAGGAGAAACCTGCGGTAGAGAGGGTCAAAATCTATGGCTTCGAGAGGAAAAATTGCACCGATTAAGGCCTATATTTTGACTTTTTAGGTCCGAAATCACAGCCTTTCGCTTGTTTTTTGTCAGCCAACTGTAATAATCCACAAATTGATATATTGAGTGCTTTCTCAAAAGTGTAAATCTCAGTATCTTAGTGTGAATTTACCTAAGCTCAGAGGTTGCGGCTTGAGAGAACCCGCTTAAGAAAAAAATCACGATTTAAAATTTGTACAATATGAAGAACATTCTCATCATCGCTGTCGCATTGTTGACGTCGGGTATGTTGTATTACTCGCTGAATACAAATGACAATGCCACAGAACTCCATCCTGCCCTTGGCTTGGATCCGGAGATAGCTGCACAAGCTCCTCCCGGACTGCTTGCAGCGCAAAGAGCCGATCGAGAACGCAGGCTAAACCGACCTGAAGGCGTTCAGGGATATGCCAAAGCCGCTAAATACTTCTGGGATATGCGTAAGAATCCTGAAACAGGAACAATTGATCCTGAGCAGGTACTCGAAGCAAAAGCAGAAGCACACAGAAAACTGATGCAGAAATCAGCCCTGGACATCAACTGGGAAGAACTAGGACCCAACAACATAGGGGGCCGTTCTCGTGCAATGATCATCGACAAGGATAATCCTCAAAAGCTAATCGCAAGTAGCGTTTCAGGAGGTATCTGGATTTCTGAAGATGGTGGAAACAATTGGCGTCAGTCACCTGCCAATGCTACCTTGGAGTCTTTGGCGATCTGTTCGATGACCCAAACACCTGACGGCAAAATCTATGCTGGTACCGGAGAAGGCTTTTCTTACTTCTTTGGTGATGGTACCGGAGGATTTCCTGGAGA
Organism: Chitinophagales bacterium; assembly: GCA_020629005.1. Taxonomy (GTDB): domain Bacteria; phylum Bacteroidota; class Bacteroidia; order Chitinophagales; family UBA2359; genus JAHDDV01. The sequence continues at coordinate 26,330 of JAHDEE010000048.1, read as the reverse complement.
GGGAATCTTTGTGTCAGAAGATGGTGGTGAGACTTTCACCCAAACCAATGCAAAGCCAAGTAACTCTAACTCAGGCTCAGGACAATGGGTTGCTGTGAACCGATTGGTACACTCAAATGATGGAAGTGCTGTATTTGCAGCGACCTCTGCTGGGGTTTTCAGAAGTACCGACGGATTTGACACCTGGGATCAAATGGGAATGGTAAGTTATGGATATGATGTGCATGTTGCTCCAGATGGGAGAGTGCACAAAATTCTAGGTACTCGCTATTACTACTCAGATGATAATGGTGATTCCTGGACAGACAATACAGGTGGCGACGATGGATTACCTATCCTTTCAGGTCGTGCCGTAGTCGTGGCTGCTCCAAGTGATGCCAACTACGTCTATATCATCGCTGAAAGCGGTAACTGTTTGAAGGGAATCTATCGTTCCAAGGATGGCGGTGAATCCTGGTCATTGTTGACTGGCGGCGGATCTGATTTCTTCCAGCCACTAGCAAATGGTGTTCAGTGTCAGGGTAGATACGACCTTGCGCTGGGTGTTGCACCATGGGACAAGGAGAAGCTCTTTATCGGTGGCGTTAGCCTTTGGACCTGGTCAGAGTCCTCATCTTGGTATCAAATCGATGGTGGACTAGGCACCCATGATGTACACTCTGATAAGCATGATATCTTGTTTGATCCTGTAGACATTGGAACGATGTACGTTCTTTCCGATGGTGGTATCTCAAAATCTTACAATGGGCAGGATATTTATCCTGACTTCTATACGGCGAATAAAAACTTCAATGTAACACAATACTACGGTGTAAGCGGTGGCATGGACGGTCAGGTACTGGGTGGTACTCAGGACAATGGCACCCATCTGATCAATTTCTATGACCCCACTAATTCGCAGCAAGCAGCTCAAGAAGTAAATGGTGGTGACGGAGGAAATGCCAACATTTCACACATCAAACCAAATATCATGTTTGGTGCATTGCCTGACGGTGAGCTGGTTCGCTCTGGCAACTTTGGAGCAAGCTTCGGAAGCTTTCTCGATTGTGATGTAGACTTCAATCCTCCTAGTGGAAACAATCCTCCAGCATGTGGTGGTGACGGAAAATTTGATGATGCTGACCAATTTGTCAACCCATTCGAACTTTGGGAGGATTTAGAGTTGTACTACAATTTGTACGATGCTCAAAACGGCGATGTATTTGACCCGGCAGATGATGATTATCCTTTCAATTATCACAACAACAAGTTCATTGTAACCAAAAACGAGTCATTTATTATCGACCAACCAATTGAAATGTTTGGCCCTAACGACGATATCTACCTGAAGGCCGATGAGGAAACTGGAGTGATCACTGACCGAAGAATCATCAGAGCAAGATACTTCACTGGTACTTCGGACGGAGCGGTTTGGATGAATAGCACTCCGCTCGACCTGGTAAACAACGATTGGGTTAAGGTCGGACAGATGTCGGGGAACAACCAGGTTATTACCAGTTTTGGCCTTTCTAAAGACGGAACGGTTGCTTATGCCGGATCTGCCAATGGTAAAATCATCAGAATCGATGACCTGAACAATTATGGCCCAAGAATAGATGACTCCGGAAACGAAGTAGGTTTCGGACCAAATGCAGATGCGATTCTGGAAAATGCCGAAGACTTTATTGTAGCCTCTGGAAGAAACATCCGAGGAATCGCCATCCACCCTACAGCAAACCAAAGAATATTTGTTTCAGCTACAAGCTACGGTCCTAGTGAGTATGTGTACTACTCGGATAATGCTCTTGCTGATATGGATTTTGTCTCGATACAAGAGGATCTTCCTGCAATGCCGGTTTATGACCTGGGTGTTGTAAGAAAAGGTTTGATCCGATACCTGCTTGCGGCGACGGAAATGGGGGTTTGGGCTTACGAACTCACTTCTGACGTTACTGGCGGTACTTGGACCAACGAATCTGGAGTCCTTAACAATATCCAGGTCCTGGATTTGGATGTAACAACGATGGGCGCTACCGACCCGATTGCCGGGCTTGAGTGCGATGTGGTTTATCTCGGTACACATGGTCGTGGAATATTCCGCACCACTGACTTTAGCAAGACTGGCTGTGAAGAGCAGGTTGCTCTTCCTGGTTTTACTGGCTCAGGTGCAACCAGTGTTGCAAACCGTGCAGGAGTGCCGGAGCTTACAATGTTCCCGAATCCAGCCTCATCTACGGCAACAGTTGAATTCGCTGTATCCAAGAATACTCCAGGTATGTTGAATGTCTACACAGCTAATGCTAAACTAGTCTCGCAGCAAAATCTTGGAAATCTTACCATTGGCAGCTACTCGGAACAAGTTGATGTAAGCGGACTACCAGGTGGTCAATACTTCGTCGTATTACAAACCAGCTATGGTAATTCCACAAAAGCCCTTATGGTTGCTAAATAGAAGCTCTTAAAGGTGGTACGTACTTCGTTTACGTAGCATTAGTAAATCAAAGAGATATAGGCCCCGAAAGCATTCAGCTTTCGGGGCTTTTTTGTTTGCCTTGGGCATGATCATGTTGAAAAGCCAACAATCTAAGATGAGCTTTTAACTTGGCAAAATGACGGACAATTGTGCAAAGTGTGGATGAAAAGCGCCGTCAAATCACGCCTGATACTGGCTTTTTTTGTCACCCAAAGGTAATAAGGCCGGAATGGGACTGAATCGTTTTCAGTATAGCCCCCAGAGTTCTTATCTTAGGAATCTACTTCAATAAACATCACAAGATCAAAATTGTACAATATGAAGAATGCTCTTCTGCTCGCTTTGGCTCTATTGGCTTCAGGAATTCTTTACTACTCCTTCTCAGTTGAAAATGCCCCCAAAGAACTATCTCCTGCTCTTGGACTAGCACCTGAAATTGCAGCGCAAGCTCCTCCGGGACTGCTGGCCGCGCAAAAGGCTGACAGAGAAAGAAGATTAAACAGACCTGCAGGTCTGCAAGGAATTGCAAAATCTGTCGACTATTTCCGACAAATGCGACAAGACCCTGAAACGGGAACTGTTGATGATAATGACGTGATTGAGGCAAGAGCACAAGCTCATGCAAAATTGCTACAAAAGTCTACTCTGGATTTGAACTGGGAAGAACTTGGTCCCAATAATGTAGGTGGTCGTACCAGAGCAATGATCATTGATCGCGATAATCCACAGCACTTGATCAGCGGTAGCGTTGCAGGTGGTGTTTGGCTTTCCGATGACGGAGGCAACAATTGGAGACAATCTCCCGCTAATGCCACTATGGAATCCCTGTCGGTTTCTGCAATCACACAAGCTGCCAATGGTAAGATATACGTAGGAACAGGAGAAGGGTTTTACCATTTCTTTGGCAATGGCTCAGGGGGCTTTCCGGGTGAGGGAATATTTGTCTCTGAAGATGGGGGAGAAACCTTTACACAAACTGAAGCGAAACCAACAAACTCAAATTCCAACAGCGGACAATGGGTCGCTGTAAACAGACTAGCAAGTTCTAGCGAGGGCAATGCCGTTTTTGCTGCTACTTCAGCAGGTGTTTACCGCAGCACCGATGGATTCCAAACCTGGGATCAAATGGGTCAACTAAGCTATGGTTATGATGTCCATGTAGCTGAAAATGGTAGAGTGCATATGATATTGGGAACCAGATACTACTACTCAGATGATAATGGCGATAGCTGGACTGACAATACCGGGGGGGCAGATGGTCTCCCGATTCTTTCCGGAAGAGGTGTTATCGCAAGTGCTCCGGGCGATGGCAACTTTGTCTACATAGCTGCTGAAAGCGGAAGCTGTCTCAAAGGCATCTATCGCTCTAAAGATGGAGGAGAAACCTGGTCGCTGCTAACGGGCGGCGGCTCCGATTTCTTTCAGCCACTTGCAAATGGTGTACAATGCCAGGGAAGATACGATTTGGCTTTCGCTGTAGCACCTTGGGACAACGAAAAACTATTCCTTGGAGGCATCAGCCTTTGGACCTGGTCCGAGTCTTCGTCCTGGTATCAAATTGACGGGGGCAGCGGAACTCATGCCGTGCATGCTGATAAGCATGATGTGATTTTCGATCCCGTAAACATTGGAACCATGTATGTGATACACGATGGCGGAATCTCTAAATCTTACAACGGTGAAGATATCTATCCGGATTTCTACACAATCAACAAGAACTACAATGTCACGCAATACTATGGCATGGCAGCCGGAATAGACGGACAAGTGCTAGGTGGCACACAGGATAATGGAACACATCTTATCAATTTCTACGAGCCTACAAACTCAGCCCAGGCAGCAGAGAGAGTTTATGGTGGAGATGGTGGAAACGCCAACATTTCACATATCAAACCGAATATCATGTTCGCTTCACTACCGGAAGGCGAATTGATACGCTCTGGAAACTTCGGAGCAAGCTTTGGTAGTTTTCTGGACTGCGCAGTGGATTTTGAACCTCCTAGTGGAAATGCTCCACCAGTTTGCGGTGGCGATGCAAAATTTGACGGTGCAGAGCAGTTTGTCAACCCATTTGAATTATGGGAGGATCTGGAATTGTACTACAATTTGTATGATGCTCAAAATGGAGATGTTTTTGATCCAGCAGACGATGATTATCCATTTGATTATCACAACAACAAGTTTATCGTTACCAAGAATGAGTCCTTTATTACTGAACAACCCATCGAAATGTTTGATTCCGGCGATGATATCTATTTGAGAGCTGATCCGGAAACAGGACAATTGATTGACCGAAGAATTATTAGAGCTCGCTACTACACTGGAACCTCCGATGGGGCCGTTTGGATGAATAGCACCCCGCTGGATCTGGTAGACAATGACTGGGTAAAAATTGGACAAGTATCTGGCACAAATCAAGTCATTACAACCTTTGCACTCAGCAAGGACGGTACAACAGCCTTCGCTGGAACCGGTAGGGGTAAAGTGATCAGAATTGGAGATCTAAACAATTATGGCCCCAGATTAGACGATGGCGGCAATATCATTGGTTTTGGACCAAATGCAGAAGAAATTCTGGAAGGCGCGGAAGATTTCGTCGTAGCATCCGGCAGAAACATTCGAGGTATTGCTATTCACCCTACATCAATGCAAAAGCTATTCGTATCCGCGACAAGCTATGGCGCTAATGATTATGTATTCTATAGTGATAATGCCTTAACGGATATGGACTTTGTATCCATCCAAAGCGACCTTCCAAAAATGCCAGTCTATGATCTCGGTATCGCCAGAAAGAGCCTACAGAGATATTTGATTGCCGGTACTGAAATGGGAGTTTGGGCCTATGAGCTTACCAACGATGTCACCGGTGGAACCTGGACCAACGAGTCTGGCTCACTTAATAATATACAAGTACTTGACGTAGACGTGACCACAATGGGAGTACAAGATCCGATAGCAGGACTTGAATGTGATGTGGTCTACATTGGAACACATGGAAGGGGAATGTTCAGATCAACAGACTTTATCAAGAATGGCTGTGACGAACAAGTGGTCCTTCCAGACTTCAACGGAGTAAACCAGTCCACAGACTTAGAATCTGCAGCCGGGGTTCCAAAACTTACTGTGTTCCCTAATCCAGCAAATGCTGTCACCACTGTAGAATTTGCAGTTAGAAAGAATACTGCAGCTTCTCTAAAAGTATACTCAGCAGATGCCAAATTGGTTTCTCAGCAGAATCTTGGTGAGTTGAGCACTGGAAGTTATTCTGAGCAACTTGACCTTAGCGAGCTTTCAGGAGGTCAATACTTTGTGGTATTACAAACTGAATACGGTAATTCTACAAAAGCACTGGTGGTTGCAAGGTAAAAAGATGATGATCTAAAATCAAGATTGATGAAAGCCCCGGGTACTTCTGGTATTCGGGGCTTTCTTGATTCCGGCACCTACCTGCGCCCAGCTGTCAAATGCCTTTCATTTGTCATAATTCTGTAACAAGCAGGGCTGAAGCCTGCTACAGTTTGTAGCAAGCCATGATATTCCGTATCCTTAAGGGATAGGGAATCAATAACTGTCCGATTTTGAGGCCGCTGGAAATGATTTAGACGAGGCATTTTTTGACAGCATCCTTGTTGGCTGGTGGAGAAAAATAACGATGGATAAAGCATTTCTAGCAAGTCAAAATGGACAGTATTGATTCGCTGTCCCTAAGAAGAGTGCTTAGCAAAACACTCCCTGGCAGAAGCGGCCATCATTTGGTCTCCCCAACTTCCTTGGAAAGTCACTGCTAAGAATCAATCTTAAGTTTAAACCGGACCCCGATATGCGAATAGCAACAAGAACAAACGTCAGGAAGCTCCTTACATTCCTTATACTGTTTTCTTTCACTCTACTACAACACAATCTGGCACAGGAATCTCCAAAGCAGTCCAAGCCCCAAAGCAGAATGATTCAGAATGGCAAGGATTGGTTGAACAGTCAAAGAGTCAACCCGGAGACTGGCCTGATCTCATCAGCCTCGATTGCAAGAGCAAAACTCCAGGCAATTGGTGCAGCAACAGATAAAACCGCTGCCAACATCGAATGGCAGGAAGTGGGACCAAACAACTTTGCCGGCAGGACCAGAGCGCTGCTCATTGATCAGCAGAATTCCAACCGACTGCTCGCAGGAAGCGCCAGCGGAGGAATCTGGATTTCCGAAGATGCCGGAGGAAACTGGAGAGAACCGATGGGTAACAACCTCATTTCGACTAGTGTATCCTGCCTGCATCAAACTGCGGATGGAAAGATCTTTCTCGGCACAGGTGAAGGCTTCCAAGGCTTCTCCGGAATTGGCATACTCGGCTTTCCCGGCGAAGGAATTTTTGTATCAGAAAATGGAGGAGAAAATTTTCAACAAACCAATGCAAAGCCTGAGGACTCCAATACCATGGCCCAATCAGAAGACTGGATAAGCATCAACCACATAGCTTCTGACGGCCAATCAAACCGGGTGTACGCCGCTACCAACAAAGGTCTCTTCTTCAGTCAAAATGCCTTTGAAACTTTTACAAAACCAATAGATAGCGACGACTTCGTCTACGATCTCAAAGTATCAACGAACGGCACCGTTTATGCTTTTCAGGGAGATCAATTCTGGAGATCAACGGACGGAACCAACTTCGTGGACGAAAGCGGCAATATTCCTTTCGAATTGCAGCACTCCAGAAAAGTACTGGCCCTCTCCCCTACCGATCCCGATTATGTGTATGCCTTGATTCTCGATTTAGATGGATGTTTTCAGGCACTGCTCAAGAGTGTAGATTCTGGGAACAACTGGTCTACGCTTACTGCACTTACTGGTGAGTTCTTTTCACCCATGAACAATGGGGAGTTTTGCATTGGCAATACCAGCGCTGCCCTCAGTGTTTCTCCTGCAGACAAAGACAAGATCATGCTCGGCGGACACAGCCTTTGGAGCTATTCCAACCAATACGATTGGAATCAAATAGACGGAGGCTTCGACCTACACAAACTTCCTGATGGTAAACACGGTATGATCTATGATGAACAGCACCCTGGCAGAATGTACATCATTTCCGACGAGGGCATTCATCGATCATTGGATGCAGAGGAACTATACCCCACTTTTCACTCAAGGAGCAAATCCTACAATACCACCCAGTTCTTTGGAATTGGTGCAGGTCACGATGGACAAATACTAGGAGGTACAGAAAATCATGGAAACCTATACAGCAATTTCTACGAGCCCACCAACTCCTACCTGGCTGCGCATCAAGTGCTCGAAGGAGTCGGAGGACTTGCCGAAATCTCCAATATCAAACCCAATATCATTTTTGGCGCACAGCCATATGGAGCCATTAGAAGAGGCAGCAACTATGACAACTTTTTGGGTGTCAGTATTCTCGACTGCACGGTAGACTCAGGACCAGGATGGGGACCATACGATTGTATTCTCGATGGCCATTTTGATGGTGCTGAACAATACATAATGCCATTTACGCTCTGGGAAGACCTGGAACTGTACTACCACTTATATCAGGCGGTCGAAGGCGATATATTCGATCCTCAAGACGCTAACTACCCCTTCAGTTTCTGGGACCTTAGATTTGAGTTTTCTTCCGACCCCAACCAATGGTCAACACAAGAATTGGAGTCCTTTCCTTCTGGCGCTACTGTGTATCTAAGAACAGATGCAAACACAGGCCAGGTCATTGATCAAAGAATTGTACGAGCAAAATACCTGACCGGTACTTCACAAGGAGAAATATGGATCAATACCACTCCACTTGATCTGATCCACAACCATTGGTATGCAATTGGTCGTGTACCTGGAGTGAATCAGGAAATCTCCGAACTAAAGCTAAGTCCAGACGGTAAAACACTGTTTGTAGGTACCAACCCATACTTCCAGTCAGCAGTTGGAGGAGGAACCATCGCCAGATTCACAGGATTAGATGATTACATTCCTGAACCTGATACTGACGGTAATATCATTGGCAATATGCCAGATGCTTCCAGCATTCTGGGTAGCGTTTCACATATCGAACTACAGCCAGGTCGCTTCATTACCGGTATTGCGATCAATCCAAACAATCCAAACCAAATCTTCGTCAGTGCCGGCAATTACGAACAAGAAACAAATGTTTGGTACTGCAACAATGCAATGGATGAGCAGATGGTCTTCAATAGTCTGCAGTCAGATTTGCCAAACATGCCCGTATATGATCTTGCCTTTCTACAGATCGATGATCAATCCAGCCTGCTAGCTGGCACAGAACATGGTGTTTGGCAGTATGACATTCCGCAGGATACCCCGACAGGATCCTGGCAAAATCAAAGCGGACCAATTCAAAATACTCCAGTGCTTTGCCTAAGAGCAGAGCCGATGGGTGTTATAGACCCGGTACAAGGCATTCATTGCCAGGTTGTATACGCAGGAACCAATGGAAGGGGCGCATTTAGATCTGTCTCCTTCAGCGAATGCCCCGCTGAGCAAACCAACCTGCCAGAATTTTCGCTCACCGCGCAAGAGTCCCTTGAACAGACTCCTTCTAAAATGACTGTATACCCCAATCCCGGCAGCGATTATGTGCACATCGATATTGAAACCTTCGACGGACAAGCGGGCGGCCTAAACATCCACAATGTACAAGGCAAAATAATAAAGCAGGTTCAGTTTGCACCCTCATCAGGGGCCAGCAATCATCTTCTCGGCCTCTCCATCGGCGATCTTCCCGCCGGACTCTATTTTCTCAACTTCCAAAGCCAATCCGTCAATAGCCAAGCTACACTCATGGTACAAGCGAGAAGCAGCTGGTAAAAGAAAAAGGAGGTAGGAGCCAATCCGGACTCCTACCTCCCACCCAAAAATACCTGTCATGCAATTAGGCCTCTGAAAACCTAATTAGCCCCATTTTTCATGGATTATCCCACCGAAATCTCGATAGCTCTTGGTGCTACTTTTGCCATCTTTGGCAAAGTCAACACAAGAATCCCATTCTCGTAAGATGCAGAAATCGAATCCGAATCTACATTCTCCGGCAAAGTGAAGGTCCGCTTGAAAGAAGAATAGTTAAACTCTCTACGGGTGTACTTCTCAACTGGCTCAACCACTTCCACACTGCTGTCTTGCTCATCACTAGACTCAACATTCGCATCGCTCTCTGCGCTGGCAGTACTAGCAGCTATCGTCAGCACATCCTCTTCCACACTCAGAGAGAATTGCTCTCTTGTCAAACCCGGAGCAGCTACTTCCAACTTAAAATTATCTTTGCTCTCCAATACATTGATGCGAGGCATCGTCATACTTCCATGATGAACCCGACCTGTGAAAGGCGCGCTCACTTCAGAAACTAGATCATCAAGTAGTCCGGCAAATGCTGGGACAAAATTTTTGTTATTCCACGTTACTCGTGTCATTGCTTTATAATTTAGGTTAAATGATTTTTATCAAACTACACTCAACCTATTGCAACAGCTATGCCAAGGCAATTTCCAAACAAATCGCATGTCAATTTGACGTAAAAACAGACTTTTTTGCTAAAAACACATGACATAGTGTCCGATCAAGCCATTTTTTCCTACTTTCGGCCAAAATCTGCCGGTATCTCGCCCCAGGCCTTAGTCTCCCATTTCAGTATCGGATTCTTATAAGTATTGGCTCTTAACCAAGCCTCCCCCCGGCTCATAATGTCAAAAAGTGCCCGATTTCTGGCTGTTCGCTTAAGCAATGTATTTGCACGCTTATCCCGAACCCATTTCATCGCCGTTCTCGAATCTGAATAAATCGGTAGATCATCCATGCCCTGCTTCTTTAGATAAGCAAGACCATGTACGATGGCCAAAAACTCCCCAATATTCACCGTTCCCTCAGGAAAAGGCCCCTGTCGGAAAAGCACTCTTCCAGTCTTAGTATCCACACCCTGATACTCCAGCACGCCCGGGTTTCCACTGCAAGCCGCGTCCACCGCCAGCGAATCCCAATTCGGAGTACCGTACTTCTTACGCTCTTCTGCCGACATCTCCTTCTTCTTACCGCCAAAATTGTAATGCTTATGATAGCTATCACCAAAGGCCAGCTCCGCTGCTTGTTTGCTTTCGAAAGATTTATACTTCGCCCCAGCATAACCCTTAATCGCCTTCTGACACTCCGGCCAACTCTCAAAGATTCCCGTATCGCGACCTTCCCAAACCACGTAGTATTTCTTTTTCTTTGCCATATTTTCTTTTTCCGCTAATTACTGTTGCTAAGTTAGTTCAATATTAATGCGCCCCCTTATCAAAGGCTAAAACTGCTGCAGCTTGTCAGCCGCCAGCTCTTTCGAACAAACAGCAATTAAATTACATGACACATAAAACTCATGAATGATTAATGCAGCCTCATATTTCTATATAGATTATTACTTTTCAGGAGCGAAGCAAAACACCCACGCGGAAACGAATTGCTCGCTATCCGTTCCAATTCAGGTACCCTTCGCTGCTTCCTGCATCCACTTCCGTGGTCTCTCCGGCAAGCTCCGAGCCCCCGGCAGTGGCGCAGTCAGTCAGCTCAGTGCACCTTCATTTCCACTGCTATCGAGGCTACTTTGCACCTACACACCACCGCTCAAAATCTGCAAGAAAAACCAACTTCTGCAATCACTCTTTCTCTCTCTAAAAGAGAATGCATACTGCAATCAAATACATTAGCAAGACTGAAACCGAAGCCACAAGGCCTCAACTTAACATTTCTAGCACTGTAGCCTCGCAAAAATGGTTTACAAATTCTTGTTAAGAAATGTTATAAATGGCGAGTCTGGCGTTAAAATTGAGCACGTTTTCTATCTCTAAGAGGAAATTCCCTATCTTTCGATATAGCTCTAAATTGAAACCAAATACTATGGGACGACTACTGGTACTGCTCTGGATCGGTTTTCTCAGTTTCCAATCCTATCTGCTTGCGAACCCGGGCGAGCATTTATCCCACCCAACGGCTTACGGAAGCGAGGTTGATAACAATGCCGACCTAATACAAGACAAAGAACACCTTGTGCTCGATGGACAATGGCAGGGAGTCATTGAAGTCCAGGGAGACGGAGGAGCCTGGTATACCTCTAAAATAGATTTTGCCGGCAGGAAATTCATCGATGGATGCGTCTTGATTGATATCACCGAATACGAAATTGGAAGCACCCGCAGCTGGGAATTCAAAGGACATGAATCTTATCGCGACCAGGAAAATTGGCGGGAAATGCAACTGGACAACCCACTGGCAAAGAAGATTGGCATCCTGCGCTCCACCTACGGAAAATCCAGCCCACTGGTTGAAGGCCTCGATTGCATGCAATCCCTGATCGAAGCGAATTGGATGGTGATCCAAAACAATAGCATCCAATACGAAGTTTTTGAATCAAGAGACCAGGGACACAACTGGGTGCTGGTTGCTAAAGCAGAACTCTTTAAGATTGCACATTAGCCAGCGCTCATCCACTTCGCTTGTTTATTACTTTGTACCCATCGCACTGGAGTCCAGCAGTAGATCATAGTAGCTGCGCTTGTCACTCAAAGCCTGTAGCCAGATGGCATAATCCACCACTTCATTTGATCCTACTTCAAATGAGGGCGAACCCGCAATGAATCCAGCTACCTTCTCCTTTTCCCGCTTTCTCGAAAGGGCATCAGGATACTTCAACAAACTTGCAAGTATCTGAAGGAAAGCCTTGTCTCTTTCATATCCCTCCCTTCGCAATGTGGTTCTAAAGATGCGTTTCACTTCTTGTAACCTGCCCTCCGCGTAGTTTAAATCATTGCACTCATAATGCAACATGATCTCCAGAATACTAATTCTCAACTTCCAATTGGGATCAAGATTTCCGTACACCTCTTTGGTCAGTAACATACTGAGGCTCTTCAGAGACTTATCCAAATCCCCACCGGAATAATAGGCCGAGCAAAGATTCAGCGGAATATAGAAGCGCTGATAGTGATTCAATTCACCCTGCTTTTGCTTCTGCAAATCCTCTAACAAACGAATCACTTGATCATTGCTTCCCAGGTAGGAGAAATTGATAATCTGACTTTGATAATATAGCCAGATATACTTTGGGTACATCAGCTTGTCGAATTCCAGCAAAGCCTTACGAAGATGTTCCGTGTACTCCAGCGATTTGCGGTAAAAACGATTCTTGGTTAAGGTATTGATGATCCAACTCAACATCACAACCTTTGATTCATGATTGGCCTTATCAAACATTCCTCCTCGTTCGAAGCGATCCAGCGTTTCGAGCAGGTAGTCTTGCAGAGACTTAAAATCCTTCTTCTGTAAGAGCAGATTTCGAACACATTTGTATACCCTAAACTCGGTAGTTGGAGATCGCAGCACATCGCTGGCAACATCGAGATTCTTCATGGCTTGCTCCAGCGCATCAGTCACCTCTTTGTTCTTACCTACAAAGTTTCTCCTCCCCAATCGATATTGTATCACAGCAATCAGGTCATCTATTTGCCTGTTGGCTATATACTCCTGTAAAACGGCTGTTCGTCTGGCTATGTAGTCCTCCGGATCAATCTTCTTGTAAGAACCGGCAAGCAAGATAATTTCATCATAGATGATTTGCAGTAGATGAAAGTACTCGCGCTTCTTTGCCAGACCTTCGGCTTTCTTCAAATAATGAAATCCAGTCTTAAAGTTTGATTTATAAATAAATATCCTGGCTAATAAAAGAAGATTGTGCAACTGGAACTCCTCATGTCTTGTTCGATGAAGCATCAACAAGCTTTGCTCCAGATCCTCGATGAGTCGGTTTTTAAGTCGGTAATAAGGGTTTTTGCCCGAATTTGGAAACAATTCTGTCACCAATTCATCGGCATATTCGTCAAAATTATCCTTCTTGATTCTATCGAAGAGATACAGCAATTTCTTCTCTTGTTGGGTCTGTATTCTAGTAGAGTAAAGCTTGAAATTTCGGATTTCCTCTTTGTCGAGAGATTGTATTATGTCAGTAAGCAGACCATTCATCAGATGCCAATTTGGACATGTAAGATTTCATTCAAGATTAGCAATAATAGTTGGTTTATTTGGCCTAATTTGCTGACAATATGACCTAACAACCCTGAATCATAGAACCTTAACCCCCTATAGTCGCCATGCAGAAATTGACCCTTCCTAAAATAGCCATTGTGCTGCTGCTGACCTTACTCACTTCACAGGTGCAAGCCCAGTATCAGTACGACCTGGAGTTGCAGATGCAAATGCCCGATACCCTCGTCGCAGGCGAAAGTGTTGAAGTATCAGGTTACATCAAAAACCACGGTCCGGGATCGTATCTGGGAATCGATTTGGGAATGAACTTCACAATTTCTCAGGAAATGCTTTTTGACGCACCCGTTCCTGATTTTCTGGCCTGGCTACCTCCCATTACCTTCATTGCTGTCAATGACAGTGTTCACTTTACCAAAACGATACATGTCGATCCAGCAGAGTTTGAATTGGACAGAGACAACATTGTAATTGTTTGGCCAACTGATAACAGCATGGATATCGATCCCGCAAATGATTACTGGATCAAAGAGGTGTTTGTCGAAGACCCTCATGTTGATATTATTGCGGTAGACCTGGAAGGAATTAACGTATCGCTTCCCGATCAGACAGAAGACATTGAGATTAACAAAAGTGCTATAGAAGGAACCAATCAATTTAGCGATTTGGTGATTTATCCGCAGCCTTGTCATAGTTTTTTGTATCTTGAACTACCAGGAACATTTGACCGATACATCCTGCTTGATTCCAAGGGTCGCAGACTACAGGAACAGCGAATATCTGGCTCTCTCGAAATGATTCAAACAGCCGACCTTCCGAACGGATGGTATTTCCTCCGGCTGACTAGTAAATCAGAATCTGAAACACGAAGGGTGTTGGTGCATCACTAATCTAAGAAACACCATGCGCGAAGAACTGCGCTGGCAACTCTCCTCCTATTTGGATCTACGGAAAGACGAGTTTTATGAGATCATACGCCTGCGACTGGAGGTGTTTGTGGTTGAACAAACTTGCTGGTATCAGGATCTGGATGGACGCGACCCCTTGTCTTACCATATCATGGGCTGGTCTGAAGACCACCAACTATTTGCCTATTCCAGAGTAGTCCCAAAATCAGTGATTTATCAGGACTATGCCTCCATTGGTAGAATTGTAACTGCTCCCGAAGCTCGCGGCAAAGGATACGGTATTCAGCTAGTGAAAAATTCTATTCTGAACTGCCGAACGCTATTTGGGCATGTCCCGATAAAAATATCTGCGCAGTTTCGACTCTGTTCTTTCTATGAGCAATTTGGTTTTCGCCGAACTGGGGATATATATGATGAAGACGGCATAGCCCACATCGCAATGATTCTACACAGCGCACCTCGATCCGCTGGAAGTGAACTCAATTAAACGCTTGCTTTTCAAGGGAAGGGGATAAACATTCAGAACGGCTAAACATTCGTGACGCAAGGGATACAAAGCTAACTTATGGGACAGCCTTTGATTAAAATGGTGCGATAATAGCAGTAATTTAGGGTATCGGCTTCCGCCTGTAGCTTCTTTCAACTAATGAAATGATCGCTCAAAACCTAATTCAATGACTATTAGCAAGTTCAAGTCTGTTTTCCTCTCGATAATCATTCTTTGCCTTTGGGCTAATCTGGAAGTGCAAGCGCAATGTGATCCCGGTGAAATTGAAATTCTCATTGA
>JAHDEE010000048.1:6256-11066 GCA_020629005.1 Chitinophagales bacterium | reverse complement strand
CAGTTTTATGAAACCGCGGCGGGATGCTCACCGGGCTTCAGCTGTACGAGTCCGATTCCTATCGAGCCAGGAACTACGGTTCTTCCGCAAGCCGGAATCTGGTACCACTACGTTCCGGAAGAAAATGGTCAATACACTTTCAGTACCTGTGAGAGCGAAGTCATTTGCGATGCCGAAATCTTGATCTACAATATTTGTGATGGCCTTTCAGCAAATTCCAATGCGGAAGGATTTACCTACTATTCCAACAGCGGTTGTGACGGTGATGAGGGAAGTTACTTATCCATTTCACTCATCGCTGGCACCCAATACTTTGTTAGAATCAGATCGGAAGAAGATTGTTCAGGCCTGGAATTCGAATTGACCTATGAAGGACCTATCGTTGGCTGTACTGACCAGGAAGCTTGTAACTATGATCCCTTTGCCGAAATTGATGCTCCCGAAGAATGCGTCTATGAGGGCGCAGCTTGCAACGGTCCTGACCTTAAGATCATGGTCAATGACATCCAAAGTTCCCTGTTTTTAACCACGATCAATAATTCAGATGGCTGCATGATTAATGAAGGCTGTTTGACTGGATACGGAGAGAGAGAAATCATCAGATTTACAACCAGAATTGAGAATATCGGAGAGCAAGACTATTATATCGGTTATGCTCCTTTTGATGTAGCTACTCCGAGTACCCAGTTCAATTACGACAACTGCCATAACCATTGGCACTACAAAGGCTACGCGGAATACCTGGTATTTGATGATAATCAGGATTTGCTGCCTGTGGGTTTCAAAGCTGGATTTTGTGTGATGGACCTGGATTGTAGTTATGGTGGCGGAACAGCAGCCTATGGCTGCGCTGAGATGGGAATCTCGGCACATTGTGGGGACATTTATGATTCCAGTCTTGACTGTCAATGGATCGATGTTACTGACCTGGAGGCCGGGGTTTATACCCTGGTGGTCCGAATTAACTGGGACCAGGATCCGGATTTCCTTGGACGTCAGGAAACTGACTACACCAACAACTGGGGGCAGGTATGCTTTGAGTTGTTTAGAGACCAAAACGGTGTGGCTTCCGGAATACAACAAATTCCCCAATGCGAACCCTTTGTCGATTGCGCTGGCACCTTGTATGGAGCGGCGACCATCGACTGCGAAGGCAATTGCGGTGGTAGCGCTATATTCGGCGATATGAACCAGGACGGAAATTTGGGCACACTGGACGTATTGGCTTATTATGCGGCCATTCTGGATCAGTCTATTCTGGTCAACGGCTGCAATGATCTCAATGGAGATGGACAGTTGACGGTAGCTGACGCCACCTTGTTGGCAGGATGTGCCTTATATTCGGCAGGACAGCATCAGCATCCGGATGGTTCTCCCGGAGCCCATAGTCACTGCGACTTCCCGAGAAACGTTGAAAATCCGTTCCAGGAAGTATCCATGCAATTAGGAGAAGTGAACGAGGCCAATCACTACTTCGATGTCGAGATGGTGAACCCAAACAACCGGGTACTTTCCTACGATTACCAAGTGTCCGGCGTAACTGTGACACAGGTGCAAAATATCTACTTTGAAGATGGCTACAACCCAAATATGGCCTCTAATGCAGAGGGGCGTGTTATGGCACTGCCTATCGAAGAACAAAACATCCAAAAGAATATCGACATGGTGCCCATCACCCGAATTTACTATAGCCCCTTGGCCCCCAATACTTCGACCGAAATCTGCCTTGAAAAAATAGAGGCTGTTACAAACACAAATTATGAAATTGTAGGGACTGTAATTCTGGGAGAATGCAAAACAGTAACATCGGCCGTAAACATTGAGGAAAGCACAAAAACTTTTAGTAATTTTATGATAAGTCCAAATCCTGTAGCAAGCACGGCCCTTGTCAGTTTTGACAATATAGAAGAGCAAGCTGCCTTTCTCGAAGTCAGAAATACAGCTGGCCAGATTGTACTGCAACAGAGCGTGACTGGATCTAGTTTCGAGTTTGATCGTTCTGATTTAGCTGGTGGAATCTATCTACTAAGCGTACAGATTGGTCAGAACTTAAAAACAAGTAAAATAGTCTTACCTTAAGCTTAAGACCATCGTTACAGCATCCCACAATCTCGCAGGAGATTGTGGGATTTTTCATTTATGAAAGGCCACTATTTTCTTCAATTAGCTTATTTTGCCGAATGATTCATCGCTTTCTCTGCCTTTTGCCTGGCTTGCTAGCCGCTACCATTCTGCAAGCTCAAATTCTCTCCCAGGAACCTGCACCAGGAGTTCTGATTGGTCTTGACTATAACCTGCAATGGCCACTAGCAGATATGGCGGATCGATTTGGAAGCAATTCGTCCATTGGAATGGGACTGCATTACAAGACCATGGGAAACTGGATTTTTGGTGTCGATGCAGACTACTTTTTTGGCTCAAAAATCAAACAGGACTCTTTTGTTATCAACCTACTGACCAATGATGGTGTCATTGTAGGGACTAATGGCGAGACGGCAAATGTGGTTGTACACGAAAGAGGATACATTGTGAGTCCCAAAATCAGCCGCGTCATACCACTGCGGGAGAAGAATCAAAACTCGGGAATCATCTTGCAGTTTGGCGCAGGAATTATGACACATTGGATCAAGATTGTCGATGTAGAAAATATAGTTCCACAGTTGCGTTCACCCTATCACGAGGGATATGATCGACTGACCCAGGGCATTGCACTAAGCCAATTTGTTGGCTATCTGAATCTCGATAGAAACAAGCTATTGAACTTCTATGTGGGTCTTGAGTTAGTGCAAGGATTCAACAAGGGTCAAAGAGATTACCTTTTTGATGTGCAAAGAGCAGGAACCGAAAGCCGCTTCGATGTACTATTCGGAATCAAAGCCGGTTGGATTCTTCCGATTTACGGCAAACGGGATGATGATTATTACTATCAGTAGCGATGCAGCTCTTCTTCTACGGAATCATCATTAGACTGTATGGGCTAGCGATTTGGCTGGCTTCACCTGTCAATACGAAGGCAAAAAGCTGGATCTCCGGACGTCGACAACAGCAGTTGATGCCCTCCAACCTTGATGTCAGCGACTGCATTTGGATGCACTGCGCATCTGTGGGAGAATACGAGCAGGGTTTGCCCATCTTTCAGCAACTAAAGAAGCGGCTGCCAAAAAGGAAGACGGTCATTAGTTTCTTTAGCCCTTCAGGATATGAGCTGCTTCAGCATCAACAGGAGTCAGATCTAGTGCTATACCTACCATTAGATACAAGACAAAATGCCAGGGCTTTCCTGGATCAGCTAAATCCGGCTATAGCTGTATTTGTGAAGTATGAGTTCTGGATCAACCATCTTCTGGAACTCAAGGATCGTGGCATTGCTACTTACCTCGTGTGCGGCATTTTTCGTCCGGATCAGATTTTCTTCAAGCCCTACGGAACCCTATTTAGAACTGCTCTTAAGAGCTTCGACCAGCTCTATGTACAAAACAGGGAAAGTCAACAGCTTTTGGGCAAGATCAATCTCAACAAAGTAACCGTCAGTAGCGATAGTCGGTTCGATCGGGTACTTGCTCGCAAATCGCAGGTAGCTGCTGTGCCGTTTGTAGAGCAATTTCTTGAAGGCAAGAAGGCCTTCGTTGCTGGTAGTACCTGGAAACAGGACCATCAGCTACTGTGCCCACTAATTCTGAAATCCGGGCCTGAAGACCTGTTTATAATCGTGCCTCACGAAATCAATGAAGAAGAGATCAGACGCTGTCAGCAATCAATACCGGAAGTGAAAAGCGTCAGAAGCTCACAGAAGCCCAATAGCGCTGCTCTGAAAGCGGCTCGCGTCCTAATAGTGGACGAGCTAGGCTTGTTGTTCTCCATCTATCAGTATGCCTATATGGCCTATATCGGCGGAGGTTTTGGCGCAGGGATTCACAATACATTGGAAGCAGCAGTGTTTTGCCTTCCTTTGGTCTTTGGGCCCAGATATCAAAAGTTTCAGGAGGCTGTACAGCTAATTGAAATAGCTGCTGCTGTATCAGTCCAAAATGAGGAGCAGTTGCAAGCGTTTTTCGCCAGCGATAATCTGGACCTCCAACAGCGAGGTGATCGAGCACTCCAGTATGTCAAAAGCTGCGCTGGTGGCTCAGAGACAGTAGCCAGGGATATTGCAAACAGAATTTCTGAGCTGGCTAGGCGATAGGACACCTAAAAACACGAAAGCCAAGTCTATCTGACCTGGCTTTCGTGTTTCTATTTTTAACGTGAAAAAGTCTGTTCTCTAAATGAATCTTTGACGAATTATTTGGTTGAATTCCTTAGCGGTTGGATCTTCGTTGTTCCAGCGGTACTTCATTTTGACATTCAGATTGAGATAAGCCAGTGCGCTGATATAATCTTTGCAGTTTCCAAGTTCAGTTAAAGTACGTTCGTATACCTGTTCGTCTCCGCTAAACAATTCGTTGACAAATTGATGTCTCTGGTTGAAACCAATCAGGAATCCTCCTCCACTGGCTTTACTTGCCAGCTCCTGGCTCAGGTCGCCATCCGTCCTTCCCCTAAATGCATCATTGAGTGTTCCTGCTTGTTGCATATTCTGATCTGCCTCAACACTCGGTTGATCCTCTACCAGATCAGTCAGAATTTGGGTTTTAACTTCTGGAGTAGCCGGAGGGCTACTGGGCTGGTAAACGTTTAAGGAAGGAGCCTGCTCGACGTTCTGGTTGATCAATTGTGTGGCCTGGTCATCCAGCTCTTCTGCTTTCTGCACCACTTCGTCTTTCTGTCTTCGTTCACTCATGATTCTTTGAGCAAGCGTTTCCTTGACTGG
>JAHDEE010000048.1:0-6156 GCA_020629005.1 Chitinophagales bacterium | reverse complement strand
ATAACCTGCTGCTCCACTGGTGGTTCGGCCTGAGCAACCACTTCCGGCTCTACTTGTACCTGCGGAATTTCATCGATAGGTGTAAATTCCACCTTTGGAGGTTGTTCTGCTACTACCTCTGGCACTACTTCAGGTGTCGGAGGAGGTGCTAGTTCTGCAACATCTTCCACTTCCAGTTTTGTCTTTTGAAGTGGTGGGAGATTTTCCGTAATAAATTCTGAAGTATCATAGATGCCGGTATCCATATTGATTTCCTCAGGTGATTGAGGACCCAATTTGTCCAGAATACTATCAACCTTGTTTGCCAGGCCGGCATCATCATCTGCACTTGTGTCACTGCCTGCGCCGGCAAGACCTAGTCCAGCCGCTCCAGCAATACCGATACCCGCCAGAATCTTACTACCATCACCAGCAGGTTCCGGTGCCTCTTTTTGTTCTAAATCGCTTGCTGTTAGCTCTCCCCCTTCATCCTGCTCGCTATCATCTTTTTCTAGAAAATTTGGCTTCGCGATGAAGGGATTTACCGGCTCCGAATCCTGACCGTTGGCGGAAGGCGTAGCTTCCTCAACATCAGGCACTTCCACCTTTACAGATGGGGCGAGAGGCGTAGGGACTTCGACATCAGCTGTCACTACAGTAGCCTTTTCCTCGCTTTTTTCCTCGGTAAGGTCTTCACTAGTCTCACCGAAAATACTATCTTCGAAGGCAGCTATTTCATCTCTCAATTCAGCTGCATATTTCTTCAACAGTGCAAGTTCCAGCTTTTGAGAACTACTATCTTTACTCAAGATATTCTTGAACAGATAATTGATCTTTTCGATAGAAATCGCGATTTCTTCTTTAAGTTTGGCGCTCATATTCGGAGATTGAAATTTTCATACAATTTAACAATAAAATTCGAAGCGTCTAAATAACAGAATGTATGTTCCTTGAGCCCCGTATTGGAAAAAGAGGTTGGATAGAGGTCATTTGTGGTTCGATGTTTTCCGGTAAAACGGAGGAACTAATTCGCCGATTACGGCGTGTTCAAATCGCAGGAAAGAAAGTAGAAATCTACAAACCTTCCACTGATATTCGCTATGACGATCAAGACATTGTCTCTCACAATTCCAATTCTATTTCCTCCACCCCTGTTGAGCATTCTGCAAATATTTTGCTATATCCAAATGACGTCGAAGTAATTGCCATCGACGAGGCTCAATTCTTCGATGATCAGCTTCCTCATGTCTGCGAACAATTTGCAAGAAAAGGCATCAGAGTGGTGATTGCAGGACTTGACATGGACTACAAAGGTCAGCCGTTTGGACCGATGCCTGCCCTGCTCTCTATGGCTGATTACATCACCAAACTACATGCCATCTGCATGGTTTGTGGTGGTTTGGCTTCTCATTCTTACAGAAAAACGTCCAACGACAAGCAAGTAGTACTGGGGGAAGCAGATATTTATGAGGCTCGTTGCAGGAGTTGTTTCTATTTACCTGAGTAACTGCGATTTAGCAAGTTTTCTGCAAATTTATAGGCCCACCACTACAATTTCCCTACACTTACCATTATATGGCTTTGCCGCAGTTTGGCTTTAGTAGGGATTTCGCTGCGACTAGTTTGTTAATACTTTGCAAAGGCTTAACTTTGCAGCTATAATAGAGAATCTATGAAACTTGCTTTGTTCCTAATATTCTGCTTCTTGATTCCTGCGCTTTGTGTGTACATCGGAGCAATCGTGATCATGAATAAGCCACGTCCACGTTATCATTATCACGACCACCATGAGGGGGATGATCACGGACACGGACATCATGATGCTGGTCATGGGCATGCGCATTAATAGGGCCGAAAGGTAAGCCGCGGTTTGCGACAGCATTGCTTGTTTCCCAAGTCCACCTTTGCGCTTTGGAGAAAAGCGCTGTTGTTTTTCCAGTCAACAGCCAGAACAGCCAGCTGACCAATAGGAGCTATGCTCTAAAAAGACCGTATTTCAAGATACAATAGATGGCTCTGAAGCCATCTCTCCAACCAATTTTCTTGCCTTCTTCGTATGTTCGGCCGTAGTAGCTGATTCCAACCTCGTAGATTCGTACATTAGGAATTCGTGAAACCTTAGCAGTGACTTCCGGTTCGAATCCAAACCTTTTTTCTTTGAGATCAAGCCCCTTGATAATATCTGACCTCCACATCTTGTAGCAGGTCTCCATATCTGTTAGGTTCAGATTCGTAAACATGTTGGAAAGAAAGGTTAGAAATTTGTTTCCGATCGAGTGCCAGAAAAATAAGATGCGGTGAGGCTTTCCGCCCATAAACCGTGATCCGTAGACCACATCTGCGAAACCATCCAGGACAGGACGAATCAGCAATTGATACTCGGCAGGATCATACTCAAGATCAGCATCCTGAATGATGATATAATCCCCGGAGGCCTCCTTAATTCCTCTATGCAAGGCAGCTCCTTTTCCCATATTACGATCCTGCACAAAAAGCTGCATATCGGCTTCTTGGTGATCGGCAATATATTGTTCTATACGCTCAATGCTGTTGTCTTTGGAGCCATCATCTACCAAGACGATTTCTTTAGCAATGCCAGCATCCAATTCTACAGCCAGGATTTTATCCAGAATGAAATGGATGGTTTTTTCCTCGTTATATACAGGAATTACGATAGACAGCTTGTCGAACTTCACAGGCATGCTTTGATGTGCTAAGAACCCGCTAAGTTAGCTAAAGTACTTAGGATATTCAAAATACCAGTGGCGCTGTAACAAAGGCCTCTTTGCAAGTGATCAAAAGGGAATTTCGCAGACTGCTTTATTCCTGCCCGGGATGATATGTGGAAACCGCATTCTTCAAGATATCCTCTTGCTTCATGCTTACCGTTTTCAACTGTTGTTTGTTGAACATATCCAGCTGATCTGTATAGTCTCCTACTCGTTTGTGGTTGCCGAAAGGCAAAAGGGTTTCGATTTTGGTCGGCCCTTCCGGACCAAACTGCACAAAATGAATGTAAGTATCTGCATAGCTCAGTTGATAGCTTCCGCTTTCGAGTGGCTCCGTGGCGTAGCAAGCCATAAGGACATCTGCAAATCCAGCAGAGGATAGCTCCTCCCCTCTTCTCACAAACTTTTGATATTGACTCAGTGGTACTTCTATAGTCCCAAACTTGTCATGCAGATAATCCTGGGCTGTCAGAATGGCTTTTTCAAACACGGAAGGTCCACAGTCGAGTCCGTAGATAAAGTTCTCGGTTCCATAGTTTTCCCATTCGAAAATGTAGTTGAGGCTCAGAGATACCAGTGTTGCTGCTTTGCTATTCATATTTGCCGCCAAATCCCAGCCTTGTATCAGTTTTAAGGAGTTGCTAATTTCCGGATATTCCTTAGGATTCATGTCGAAGAGTCCCTGAAGAGATTGAACCATTGGGCTTTCTTTGGAAAAACGATTGTCAAACTTCATGTTTTTGAGACTCTGATAGTCATGCAGCTCCTGCGCGTTGAGCAGCTCCAACAGTCGGATAGCACGGTTATTGTCTCCCGGGAATGCATCTACATAGCTGGGCAGTCGATTGCGATCATCGTTTTCTTCGGCGCAGGTGGCATTGAATGGGGTGTTGTTGGTATTAAATACAAATCCGCAATTGGGATTAGTGACGTGTGGTAGTGTGCGAACAGGGTGGTAATGTGTCCAAAGTGTTTTGAAGGTGTTGCCGGGAACGATTCCGTTCCAATCATAAGCAGAGTCACGCACGGGAATCACTCCATTACTTAGGTAGTGGATGTTATCTGCCTTATCCGCATAGATGATATTGAACAAGGGAATGGCATTGATATCCATAGCAGCCTGAAAGCCCTCGAAATCCTCTGATTTGCACATTCTATAGAACTGCTCGGGTCCATTTACATTTAAAAAAGAACCAGAACGAACCGAATAAAATCGTCCGTCGGGGGCCTCATAGGTTGGACCGTAGATGCTCCAATAGCAATTTTTCTTTACCGGCAATGTTGCCAGTTTTGACACCTTGACTTTTAATGTCACTGGCCTTTTCTCCAGCTTGTACCATTTTCCATCAACCTTGTAGCTGTATTTATCCTTTGGATGCATTTCGAGTTCGTAGGTATCTACTCTATCAAAGAAGTTGAAAGTCATTCCCCAACCTAGCGATTCATTGTTGCCCATGAAAACAGAAGTACCTCCCTGGAATAGGGCACCTCGAACGTTCATGCCTTGCTCACTCTGCATATGCGCCTCATAGAAACTGAAGGGGCCCTCCACCTGGAAGTGGGGATTGATGCAAAGGAAGGTGCTGCCATCTGTGGTTCTGCTGGAATTAAGTGCATAAGCATTCGAACCCAGACTCGCCATTTCCTTTGGTTTAGGTCCTTCTACAATCTCTTTGACTGCGACATGGACCTGGCTCAGAAAAGCGAAGGAAATCATGAAGCTTTCTAGTATATCTGAGGGATAGATTGGGAAGGTTTTTTTGAACAGTACTTCTTCCGGATGCAAAGCTGCATAATCGTTTATTCCCTGACAATAAGCTTCGAGATAGTTGAGGAATTCCGGCTCGATTCCGGAAATCTTTTCAGCAACCATTTCCTTCACTCCAATCGAATGCACAAAGTAGTCTATGGCTGCTCCCTCTTTGCCCTTGTATTGGCCCATTTGGCCTTTTACAACCAGGAGTCTCTCCTGAACCTCGAAGAAGGCGTCTTCACAATTGGCATATGCCAATCCATAGGCAGCATCAGCATCGGTCTTGCCCATAATGTGCGGCACTCCGTATTCGTCCCGTACTATAGTCACGTCTTCTGTGTTGACTGGCTTTGAATATTGCTGCTTTGCGCTCAGAGAGGTAAAAAGAAACAGGGAGACTAAGAGGGTTATCTTGGCTTTCATATCGTGAAACTTTGCATACCCTTACCACATCCATATTCCTGGACAAACCTGCTTAGTTGGAAATGAAGGGGATCGGGGTATGTAAAAAATGCCCTGGAAGGGCAAAAAGAAAGCGCATAACCTAAAGAACAGCTGTGTGTCTGGATTCGTAACTAACAAAAGGGCTGGATTGTCTAACTAAGTAGCTAAACACTGCTCTTCGGTCATGCGCTTGAATACAAGGATAAGCCCTACTCACTTCTGAAAAAAATTGTTTCAACGAACGGTCCATATTCTTCAACGAACGACCGTTGCTGGACTGTTAGATTTCAGCAATTGTAGGAATAGTTGAATTTCTTCTTCTTTTTGGAGCGAAACGAACACCTACGTGGAAACACCCGTCGCGTCCTCCGCTTGTATAGGCTACCTGTCTGCTTGTTCCTGCTCAGTGCCTGGCATCTCTCCTCACGTCGAGCTACCATGCACTGGCAGTCACTGGCGCATACAGGCAGCCTATACCGCTGCGGCCCCGGCTATTTTGAACAGCCGCTCCATCGCGCAAACTATTTGTAGCCGCCCTGGCCAGCTTTTTCCGGAGATTGGAGCACCCTTCTTAGGTCAGAAGTGAAATTTTATAGTTCTTCCAACACTGACGAAACAGTAAACTGCTTCAGGTTGATACTATTTGGATAGATAAAATCTTCGCTGATTCCCTTTTCCTTTAGCCTGGAAAGGATGTAAGGTTTAAGACTCTTGTGAATGTTCCAACAGACGGCAAAGTGGTTATTATATTGTAAGCCTCGAAAATCTTCTTCTCCTATCTCGTTTCTAATCGATTCTATTGCATCCAAATAGCTTTCTTCAATTGGCATGGTAGGGCTGTGAGGAGTCAAGATTCAAACACGGTGGGAAGAGCTGGCAAAATAGCCCCGATCGAAGCGGAATGGGGGTGCTCAGAAGCCGACTGAGCGCCCGCCAGGGCTGGCTCCAAAAAGAGACAGGCCTGGTGGTGCAGCGAAGCGGCTTCTGAGTGCCCCCATTATAGCGGAGAGCGGGACGGGTGGTTACGCGATGGAGATAAGCTTCGCTCCTCATCCTTTATTTAGCAATAGTTTTCAGTGCAAGAGAAGGGGGAGCGTGAGAATGTAACAATAATCTGTAATTTACTGACAGATTTAGGGACCGCGAATCAATAAAGTCCATTTTGACTTGCAAGAAATGCTTTATACATCGTTATTATTCTCCACCAGCCAACAAGGATGCTGTCAAAAAATGCCTCGTCTAAATCATTTC
>JAHDEE010000301.1 GCA_020629005.1 Chitinophagales bacterium | reverse complement strand
CCGATTTATCCGATCGGCTCCAGGAGCGAGGCCTGGAACTTGCCCATGTGGATTCTATTGTATTGTGGTAAGTGACAGCTAAGGGATAGAGAATCAATAGCTGTCCATTTTGACTTGCTAGAAATGATTTATCCATCGTTATTTTTCTCCACCAGCCAACAAGGATGCTGTCAAAAAATGCCTCGTCTAAATCATTTCTAGTGGCGTCAAAATCAGACAGTTATTGCCCCCCAATCCCTAAATAGTTTCGGTTCTTTGATAACAACCTCTCTTTCCTTTTTCATACTATGAGTTCCACCCAGAATCCTGATGTTCAAAATAATGGTTTATTCAAAAAGGTCGTCAGACTACTGTCGGAACATCCCTTCGTTCTGTTGGGTCCGCTTTGGTTGATCGTGCAACTGTACCTCTGGATGAGATTTGGCGTACAGCACCATTATGATACACATCGGTATCTTGCTTATGCGGATCACTTTCGTGCCACTGGGGAGCTTGGCTATAGCCATGAATTTTGGTATCTCTCCTATGCTTTATGGCTGAGTCTGTTTCGTAGCATTACAGAAAACGAGGTACTGGTCATTCTCGGACAAATTCTGCTTTCCGGTTTGGCAACTTGCATGCTGTACTTCATAAGCTTGCAACTAAGCAAGAGCAAAATCTGCGCATTTTTTTCCAGCCTGCTGTTTGTAATTTGGATTAAGGGTCAATGGTGGAACTACTTTCTATTGACTGAGTCGCTGTACATTTCGTGTAATATCGTATTGCTAGGCCTGCTGCTCAAGTTAGCCGCAAAAGAGCAGGCAATTCTAATGCGGCCAAAGGCAATCATTCTTTTGCTACCATTGCTAGTCTTCACCTTCTTTGTAAGGCCAGTTGGCATCTTAACTTTGATCTGTGTTGTTGCCTTCATATTTGTAGATCTGTTGTCCAAGTCAAGGTCGCTCGGCAACTATAAGTGGCCTGGACTGACCTTATTGGGAATAAGCATACCATTGGGAATCTTGTTGTTTACAAAAGCCATTGAGAACTACGATTTGCTCCGGGCATTTACCAGAGGCGAAGTCATATGCGCGATTTTTGAGTGCGAGTTAATCAACAACCTCGATGTGCCTGCTAGTGAAGGACATAAACTGTTGGAGATTGTCTCTTTCGTGCTGAGGAATCCTTTATTCTTCTTAGAAATATCCATCAGACGGATGTGGGCCTTCTGGTCCGGGTACCGTGAAGGGTTTTCAGTTGGCCATAATGCACTAACTTTGGCCTTTCTATGTCCTGTTTATGTTCTTGCTTTGCTGGGAGTATTCAGAACCTTCTTAGCTTCTGCTAAAGCATTCATGATACTGTTTGTGCTCTTAAATGCAGCCATGATATTAGTTACCTGTGTAAATTATGATGGTAGATTTATAGCTCCGGTATTGCCAATTATTTTCATCTTTGCGGGCATCGGACTTAGCAGTATAATATCAGGAAACAATTTGGCTAAGTAACAAACACAATGTAGAAATTGAAGGAAATCAGGAGCATCCTAGCGAGCTATGACGCGGCAAACCACAAGTTGGAAAAGCTGGCCCTTGCTGCCGTAGTGAATGTAGAACAGTCCTCCTATCGCAGGATAGGTGCACGGATGCTTGTGAGCAGCAACGGACAATGGGTCGGAGGTATAAGTGGCGGATGCCTGGAAGGAGATGCACTTCGTAGATCCCAACAGGCCATCTTTAGCAATAAGGTATCCAGAGTCGTGTACGACACCATCGAAGAAGATGAGCATCAAATTGGCATAGGTTTGGGCTGCAATGGCCGTATTGAGGTACTATTCTTACCGATTGACCCGGAGGACAAAGACAATCCTATCGAAAAACTCCGTAGGATAGAGGGCAAGAAAGAACCGGGACTTCATCTGCAGGTAATAGACTCAGAATCACATATTGACAGCCTGGGCCGAAGCATCTATGTGTCACATCCAAATGCAGTTTCGGAAGATTTTCCGATCAGGTTGCAGAGCATACAGGAGACCTTAGATGTTTCCTTTCGGGAACGCAAAAACCAGATCGCTTTCGCAGAGACAATGCATGGAGAAAGAGTAAAGGTCCTTGTCGAATTCATGCGTCCAGAAACGCGGCTGATCATCGTTGGTGACAACTATGATGTCAATGCCTTGGTGGGAATAGCCGAGCATTTGGGCTGGGAGTCTCACATTATTGGAAGAAGGAAAAAGATTTCGCAACAAGTCTTTGCGCTTGCAAAGCGGGTTTATGAATATGAACAATTCTCGGAAATTGTATTGGACGATTATTCCCCCGTAGTGCTGATGTCACATGATTATAACTGGGACAAAAAAATATTACCATTGGTGCTGGAGAAAGGGGCCCCGTATATAGGACTTCTTGGACCAAAGACGCGAATGGAAAAAATGCGGGATGAGCTTAATTTGCCCGGACTGGAAAAGGTCGCTCATTTCCACAGCCCTGTAGGTCTGGACATTGGCGCAGAATCTCCTGAAGAAATCGCCTTGTCGATTGCTGCTGAGATTCTGTCTGTGTTTCGAAATCGAAGTGGTGGCCCTCTTCGGGAGCGGCGTGGTAGCATCCATTGAAAGAAGAAGCAGATCAATTTTTGGCGTCTGTAACACAAGGGTTGCGTAAAATTGGCGATCTTTGCAAAAAAAATAGAAATGCCTTCAATCGTACCTTTACTGCAAAAGACCTATGAGCATTCGCCGGAGATGCAGCGATTAGCAAGCGAGCAGAAAAAACAGATACTTTTTCATCTTGCCGATCAGCTGGAACATCAGTCCGAAATGGTTTTGAAAGCCAACGAACGGGACTTGCAAAACATGAGTCCAGACAATCCCAAAAGGGATCGTTTGCTTTTGAATAAGGAACGTATCGCTAATCTTGCTACCTCGCTACGGGAAGTGGCGAATTTGGAAGATCCAACTCGGAAATTGCTTTCCGAAACGGTGCTCGATAATGGGCTAAAGGTTCAGAAGATATCGGTTCCACTTGGCGTGGTAGGCATTATCTACGAAGCCAGACCAAACGTGACTATCGATGTTGCCGCTCTATGCATACGCTCGGGCAATGCATGTGTGCTTCGCGGGGGGACCGATGCGGAACATAGCAATATAGCCTTGGTCAAATTGATTCATGAGGTATTGGAAGAATACTCGTTGAGTACAGATCTGGTTCAACTACTTCCGGTAGACCGGGCATTCGTGATGGAATTATTGCAGGCAAACAAATACGTGGACATCATTATTCCGCGAGGCTCACAAGGGCTAATTGATTTCGTTCGAACAAACTCAAAAGTGCCGACCATCGAGACGGGAGCTGGTGTCTGCCACACTTATGTGCATGGCAGTGCAGATCTAGAAAAGGCAGCCAAAGTCGTGGTGAATGCCAAGGTGTCCCGCCCTTCGGTTTGCAACTCGCTGGATACCATTGTGGTTGATGAATCAGTCGCGGCAGAATTCTTACCAAAGATCGTAGACGGAATGGCTGAGTATGGCGTTGGCATCTATGCAGATGAGCCATCCAAAGCGATTTTAGATGCGGCTCAATATGAATACAGTCATGCTGCCAAAGAGGATTCATTTGGACAAGAATACCTTTCCTTTCGCTGTTCTGTTAAGACGGTAAAGGACTATGATGAGGCAGTGGCCCACATTCGTAAGTATTCTTCCCGGCACTCGGAAGCGATCATGGCGGAGAACCAGGAGGTTTGTGAGCAGTTTCTCGCAGAGATTGATGCAGCGGCCGTTTATGCTAATGCGAGTACAAGGTTTACAGACGGTGGGGTTTTTGGACTTGGCGCAGAAATTGGTATTTCTACCCAGAAATTGCACGCTCGTGGACCTTTTGCTTTGGAAAAACTGACAACTGAAAAGTGGATCGTTAGAGGTGAGGGGCAGACGCGGTAGGGATTTGAGATTTGCTACGAGGTCCGTCTTCAACGGGCGCTTCGACTATGCTCAGCGACCGTTGAAGACTCCAAATTGGGTTTTTACTCAGTCTGGCTCAGAGACCGTAAAGGCCTTGGATCAGCGTTTTTGCCAATTAGGGAGACAGAATTTATTGAATACTCCCAAAATATGGCACTAAGTCAAAGTTCCGTAAAGTCGTAATAAGGGATTTGGGATAAGGACACCATTTCGGGGTGATTGTGAATGAGAATTATCAAACATTAGACAAGCATTAAATCGATATCTGGCCGTCGGTCAATGGTGGCCCAAGGTTAGCGGCAAGACACTGCGAGTAGATTTCCTGGCGGGTCTTACAGTCGCCATCCTGGTTTTGCCGCAAGCTGTGGCTTTTGCCATGATTGCTGGTCTCCCGCCGGAATATGGGCTTTATTCGGCGATGGTGATTCCTGTGATCACAGCACTCTTTGGCAGTTCGTGGCAGATGGTCTCAGGTCCAGCCACCCCAATGTCGATAGTGGTTTTTGCTGCCATCAGCCAGTTTGCCGAACCGAGCACCGAAATGTTCGTGACGCTGGCTTTGACATTGACACTGCTGGTGGGCTGCATTCAACTTTTGGTCGGATTGACCAGAATGGGCAGTGTGTTGAATTTCGTTTCGCATACCGTCATCATTGGATTTACTGCAGGCGCTGCCTTGCTGATTATCAGTAAGCAACTCAAATCGGTATTCGACCTGCCGATCCCTAAGGGAACTTCCTTCCTTGAAATCTGGATACTTACTTTCCAGCAGATTGGCCAGGCTAATTGGTATGTGTTTGGTGTGGCGGCCTTTACCGTACTTATCGCTGTCGTATCCAAGTTTATATCCAAGAAGCTTCCTTACATGTTGATCGCTATTGTAGCTGGAAGCCTGTTTTCACACTGGATCGGTGGAGCGGAAAAAGGCATCAGTCATCTAGGGGCTATACCTGGAGAGCTTCCTCCCCTATCCCTACCAGACCTCAGTCCAAAAACGCTTGCTAACCTGGCCCCTGGAGCATTTGTCATCGCATTGCTTGGGCTGATTGAGGCTATTTCGATTTCTCGGTCGATTGCTACAAAGACTGGTCAAATCATCGATGCGAATCAAGAGTGTATTGGGCAAGGTGCATCTAATTTACTGGGAAGCTACTTTAGCTGTTATGCCAGCTCCGGCAGTTTTTCGAGGTCGGGAGTCAATCACTCTGCTGGTGCGGAAACGCCCTTGTCTGGAGTTTTTGCTTCTCTGCTTTTGATGTTGATTGTGTTCTTTGTGGCCCCATTGGCCGCTCATCTTCCAATGCCGGTGATGGCGGGCTTAATCATACTGGTAGGCTATAATCTTATTGACTGGCACAGCATCACTGCTTTGATGAAAGCGAGTACCAGAGAGACGATCGTTCTGGTCGTAACCTTCTTGGCTACTTTGTTTATGGATCTACAGTATGCCATTTACATTGGTGTTATCTTCTCGCTACTGTTTTATCTGGAGCAAACTGCGCAGCCACGACTCATCACCGTGGCCCCGGATCACAGCTCCGAAAACAGGAGCTTTATCAATATCGACCACAAACAAATGGACCAATGTCCTCAACTAAAGCTGGTTCGCCTGGACGGCGCTTTGTACTTCGGTTCTGTTGCACATATCGCCGAACAAATGCAAGAATTACGAACCTGCGGCGCCCAAAACGTATTGATCATCGGTAACAGTATTCAATTGATCGATCTATCGGGTGTGGAATTGTTGGTACGAGAGGCGCAACACTGGAAGGAAAATGGGGGTGGCGTTTATATCTCAGGTTTGAGACATCGAGCGCGACATTACTTTGAGAAGGCTGGCTTCATGAAAGTGTTCGGTGAGAACCATTTCTTTGTAAGTAAGCGTGAAGCGATTGCCTATATTTATGCTTTTGGGATGGACCCTAAGGTTTGTGAAAATTGCTCATCACGAATTTTTTCGGAGTGTTCGGTAAATGAGTAGTAGCGGCGGGGGGGTGAGACTCATGCGATGGAGACGCGGGGGGTGAGACGCATGCGATGCGTCTCTACTTTGGTGGATGGCCGGCCCAGCGTATGGGGATGGAGACGCGGCAGGGCTAACGCATCATAATTTTATGCAATAGATTGTCTCTCTTTTCATCTGA
>JAHDEE010000300.1 GCA_020629005.1 Chitinophagales bacterium | reverse complement strand
GTTCTCTTATTTTACAACAGGAATACTGTCGAAAATCTCACATTGAGATTGTAGCATATTTTGGTAAGACAGCAAAGACCTCCCCGGTCGACTATTGAATTCCTCCTGTTTTTTCTTTTTGAACTTTCTTGTTTGTGCGCAATGGCCTGTGCAGGATACTAACCTGCGCTAACAGCTCTTGTCGCTACAATAGGTTTTGTGATTTTATCGGTTTTGATCGATACGATATTCTATTTCTATCACCTAAAAAACTAAAATCAATGGACACTTTGGTACCGGGGGAGGATGAGCTGAAGGAGGAACTACAGCTACAATTGGAGGAGAAACGCATTGCTGATCTGGCGACATTCGTAAGCGAGTATCCTGTACTCTACAAAACTTCGGTGAAAATTCTGATGTCGAAAGGGGTACCGCATCTCGATGCGGAAGACATCAGTCAGGACCTCTTTGCCAATATCTACAAGCGAATCGATGCTAGTGGCTTGCAAATCGAAGAGAGTCTTGGAGGCTATGTGGCATTGTCCTCATACAGAGCGGCAAGTGCTTTCCACCGTAGCGGCAAGCACAAGTACTTTGTGCCCTTAGAAGAAGCCTTAAAACTGACGGACCATGAAGAGGAGCCTTGCCGGGAACTCATCAACAGGGCTCTTGACATCCTAAGTAAGGAGCACCGACTAATCTGGGACCTACACCAGTTCGGTTTCAGCACCGAAGACATCGCCTACCTGCTCGACCTGGAAACAGAGGGAGCAGCGCGTGGAAAACTCTTCCGCATTCGCAAGAAACTGCGCGAAGAACTGAAAAGATTGCTGGGCCGCAAATAGGGAAGCCGTGAGTATTTGCAGTCACAATACTCTTTAAGCGTAGGCGGCCGTCTCGCACATAGACACCACCCAGATGAGCAATATAGGGAGAGACCTTTTTGGAGGTCTTTCCCGAAGCTCACTCAATGACAAGGAAACACTAAAACTTTTAGTAATGAAGAACCCACCAGTAACCTGGCAACAGGTCTTCTTGAGCTATCAGCTCATGCGGCAATTTCCAAAAGGCAGACACTTCTATCACTACTGCCACAATATGAACCAGATCCTTGACCCTGTATTGCAACAGTATCTGCACAGTGAGCAAGCACGCAAAGACTGCATGCAGATGATCCTCTCTATCATTGCCAAGAGTGATATACCGGAGGAGCAATTCCGAAGCGCAATCGCTGAAACCTGCAGACAGCAGATCCACCAAAGTATGAATACTCAGCCATCAGGGTTCCTCGCCTGGCTAAAGGAACTGCTGCGAAAATTACGCAACAAGTAAAAACAAAAAAATGAAACCAAAGCTACCACAAGCAAACAGAAAACTGATTAGAGACAAGGGCATGGTGCTGCACCTGATGCTGCTGAAGCAAGGCTACAGCGAAAGCGAAGCCAGCGAACTCGCAGCCCGCCTACTCGAACGACTGATGCTCGAGCAACTGGCTGACCCGATCAAATTGGAACAGCTCAATACCCACCTCGCGCAGCGTCTCTATGAGATGCTATCGCAAACCAACCGCATGGCTGACGAGCGTGAAGACTCCGAAGAGTTCTGGCCCTTCGGTCGCATCCTACATGTCTTAAATCCCATACAAAAGAAAATTTGGGAGGTCAATATGAGAAATATGGAGCATCGGGAACTCTCGATGTTGGTCAATTTTTCTGAAAGCCGACTGGAGTTTGAAATGTCGAGAATAAGACGCTTGCTCAAACGTGAGATTCGACGAATTAGCAAGTCTAAAGATATAAGCACGCACTATTTTTTAACCAGATAAGCCGGGAAACAAAACAAAGGCTTATTGCACACACTACAAGCAATTATGAAAAAAAACGAAATGGAACAGCTCTGCGAAGTCATTCCTCCCGACGTCATTATGAAGATGGCCACGGGGGAATGGTCCTCGAGGCAAGGGCAGATCCTGCAAACAACCCAACACCTTGAAGGCTGCGCATGCTGCCAGGAGAAACTGGAATTCTTCCGGGAATTTCATGAAATCTCTGAGCACATCAGCAGGCACGGTGCGCCGGATCTGCCTGCTCAAACCCTCAAGAATATCGATCGAATGAGCAGGGTAATTCACCGAAAACTACTCTTCGAAAGAATGAAGTACAAAGCGAAACGCTACTATCGTAGAATCAAGAACACGCTTTCTGAAACAAAAGGCATCTACACGACCGCAATGTTTAGCAC
Organism: Chitinophagales bacterium; assembly: GCA_020629005.1. Lineage (GTDB taxonomy): Bacteria > Bacteroidota > Bacteroidia > Chitinophagales > UBA2359 > JAHDDV01. The sequence continues at coordinate 3,962 of JAHDEE010000300.1, read as the reverse complement.
CTTACTACTGCTCTTGATGATGATCGCAAGCGGCTATGTCTCCGCCGCATCAATCACTCAATTCTGCAAGGAGCTAGGCTACCTGCCCTGGAAGTACCAGCACACGATCACAGAAGCCCTGGCAAACTGCCAATTGTCAATCGGCAACTATACACAAGCAGCTTTCTAGGCTAGCAGCAAGGGGGGATTTTTGACAAAAGAAATTTTGCAGAAATCTCCCCTTCTGCGTGAGAGATAGCCACAAAATCCCTCCATGATAATACATTCAACAACATAAATTTCCAACATGAAAGAACTCAGCAAAAATTTCGGACGACAGATAGATCGCAGTGACCGCATCAGTCAGGAGATCAGCAATCAAAACTTCGACGACATGATGTCGGTGAATCATGACCAGGCCTCCGCAAGAGTGAACGATTATCTGAAACGAAACTATACCTTGGCTGAACGGCTCTTTAGTCACCGTCCCCTTTCCAAACTAATCACGAATGTAAAGTTGCGGGAAGCAGAAACAGAGATGGAGTTTCGACACGAATTGCTCAAGCTCTCCTCCACCTTCAAGCTACAGGCCATCAACGAGAAGTATGATATCATGCTGAAGAGCATCAAGGTGGATATGCGAGAGAAGTTCAGCGCCTTCGTCACTGCGAAACAGGCCAACCTGAGAGAGACTATTACCTGCGAACAGGACAGGTTTCTCACAGGTACCAAGGAAAAATACGACAAGCTGGCTGCCTGCGCTTCTTATCCAAGTCTGGCTGCTCGCTATGAGCAATCTATTGAAAAAGAAGTGGAGCGATACTTCGACTGGCTCGACAAACTGATGGACAGTTTCATGAAGATCACCGAAGAGAAACTCAAAGAGTATAGCAGCTAAGCCATCGCAAAATTGACGAGAACAGAGGAGGGCATAAGTCCTCCTCTTCCATTTGGCAGCCTATTTCTTTCAAATCAAAACCAAGACATAGCATGGAAAAAACCAAGCAGCAACCCAGCACTAAAACACAAATTTCTTTATCGGCCCGCTTCTTCATCTGGTGTGCCAATGCCACTCCGCAGTTTTTGCGGGAGTGTCCACAGTCAGAGGTAAACAAGTATGTATCGATCGGCGCAACGGTCTTCTTCACCGGGATCTTCGCCTTCATCGCGAGCAGTTATGCCTTCTACCGCGTCTTCGTCAATCAGGGCAGCACCGGCATCGGCCTCTCTATCGCCTTTGGGGTACTTTGGGGACTGATGATCTTCAATCTGGATCGCTACATTGTCTCCAGCCTGCGCAAAGAAGACAAATTCTGGAAGGAATTTGGAATGGCACTACCCCGACTGCTGATCGCCGGATTGATCTCCATCGTGATTGCTAAGCCGCTGGAGGTACGACTCTTCCAGGATCGCATCGCACATGAGATCATGGAATTCAAACAGGATAATCGAGAAGCCAGTAAGCTGCGCGCATTGGAATTTCACGACACAGAAAAGCTGGCTCTGGCTACAGAAGCAGCCTCAACTGCGGTTGCTGCAAAGGAAGTTGCACTGCTTGGAGAGCCTACCGACCCGGACTACACGGATCTGAAGCAGCGTCAGAAAGCAGCAAAGAAAGCCTATGACGATATGTATCCGATCAAGAAGGCGGAGAAAAACAAGGTACAGGCAGAGATCAACACCATCTGGGCAAATCGCGACAGTTACAATTACACGTATGATGATGATGGAAGAGAGATTGACAAGCGCTACAAACCAGCAGCCAGAGCTCGGATGAATGAGCTAATCGGTCAACGAAAGAACATTGATATGCAGCTGGACTTTGCTGAGCGCCAGTACGTCGGTCTGGGCAATGAACTGGACTTGATGCTAAAGGAATACCGGACCAATACAAAGGAGCAAATTGCCGCTCTCAAGGATAAGCAAAAGCAGGCCGAAAAGGCAAAAAGTGATGCGGATCAAAAGGTAAAAGAGGATGAGGAAGCCGCAAAGGCGGTGCTGGACCGCAGCCACTCTGAGAACTTCATCACCCAGCTGGAGGCCCTGCACCGATTGACGACTAAGAACGATACCATGTGGTACATCAGCATGCTCCTGGCCCTACTCTTCTTCGTCATCGAGACAGCACCGGTATTCGTCAAGCTCATGACCAGCCGAGGCCCCTATGATGAATATGTAGACAGCGCTGAGCATAAAAGCAAGGAAGAAAGCAATCTCAGAAAGGAAGTGAATAGAATGGAAATGAAGCACCACCTCGAAAAAATGCGAGAGATAGAATTCAAGAGTCAGTTAGAGCAGCTGCAAATGGACAATCACCTGAACCGCTTCACAATGATCATCAATAAGTTTGGCGGCAAGCGCAACGAGGTAGAAAAGGAATTGCAGAAGATGGAAATAGCCCTTCACCAAATGCCAGACAGCGAGGCCAAAGCCAAATTCGCCGAGATCATCGATCAGATGCGCCTGCAGTTTTACGATCAGGTAGCCACCCTGGCGACTGAGGATCGGTACAGCTACAATTAGATCTATTTGGGCGCCCGGGCGGGCTGTCCGCTCTCACTCACCTTGTCCACAGCGGTTCGGCTTATGGGCCAGTCGGTCTCCTCCTTCGTCGGAGCCCGTCTGGCCCATGCCTCACTCGCTGTGGCCGGCGGCTCATACCGCTTCCATCCCTGGCGCAGGGGCTTGACAATTGCAGTGGAAAAGACGATCTTTAGGGGAAGTTGATAGCTCTTAAGGCTCATTGGCCAAATAGGCCATCTGGATCAAACAATTTTTTATGACATTGAAGGACAAAATTTTAGTAGATCTTGAAGAAATTCAGAACAGAGCAATCTTGCGAAAGATCTTTGATTTCATTCAAGAACTGAAGCCTGAGGATGGTCACAGCAATGGCTCAGAGGTGCTAAAATTTGCAGGAACACTCAGTGACGACGAAGCAACTGAAATGTTGAAGCTAATTGATGAGGAGTTCAATACTATTGAGGGCGATTGGTCATGAGAAAGATTGCATTGGACACTAACATTGCTGTAGATCTGCTAAACGGCCAGCCAGAAACAATTGAGCGATTACAAAAAGTCAATATTTATTACCTACCGATCACTGTCTGTGGGGAGCTGCTTTTCGGTGCAATGAATTCAAAAAATAGGACCTCGAATTTGAGAAGGTTTAAGGCATTCATTGGTACGTGTAAAATCTTGAACACTACTATCGCAGTTGCTATAGAATATGCCGCAATTAGATCTCAGCTGAAGAAAGATGGAACTCCCATTCCTGAAAATGACATCTGGATTGCCGCGACCTGCAGAGTAAACAAAATTACTCTTGCCAGCAGAGATAAACACTTTGATCATATCGGCAATCTGAAATTGCTTAAGATTGAGCAGTCGTAGCGTGTTGTCCCTGAGACTTACTTTGTCAGCGAAGCATGAATTTTACACCTAAAACAACACATACCAAGCGATTTCACACCAAAATCGTATCTATACATACAACCTTTTACGACTCCTCTACCAATTTTCATTTTAGGCTAGACAAATCTTCATAGCGCTTTCTGTCAACGCTATCTTTTGAACTGAACATCTCTTCTAGCTCAGATTCGTCCAGCTTAAGCAGTGAATCTAAATCTTGTCCACAACTCTTAAACAGCCTGACATACTCATTCACAGTATTCTTGTGGATGTCCATGAACTCAGCAATTTTGCGATTGCTCAACTTGCTCTTCTTTAGAAGAAGTATTTCTTTAATCTCCATAATTTCGATTCTCGTACCAGCCATATCTTTGTTTTTGATAACAGAGATTCACTTTAGAATCGGCGTCAAACTTTATCTTCAGACTTTAGAATTCACATCAACTTCCCATATGGCACAACTTGCTCCGAAACAAGATGGCTACTGCAGAGTAAAAAATTGATTATTTGCACCTAATTTGTATCCGTTCAACTAACCGACGGCTTGTCCTGACCTTCTAGAGCCCTTACCT
>JAHDEE010000299.1 GCA_020629005.1 Chitinophagales bacterium | reverse complement strand
TCAAAAATAATGAGATAAATATTTGGAAAACCATAGAAAAACGGGGCTATTTTGAGACTGCATCCTTCGCGGCAAGTAGGGAGTTGATTCATCAGCAAGGAATAGACACATCCCTTGCTTCTCAAGCCAAAACATGCACCAGCCATCACCTAGCTCGACAAAGTCATTCAGATTTAAGACCAGGAGCAGCACGAACTCCGAATAGAATAGGAGCAGATTGTATGCGTCTAAATGCTATGAGCCAACTTAATAACAAAATGTGACCGCAAAACCCTTGTAAACAAAAAAATTGGGGCAATTTTTGGTTAAGGGCAATAGTCTGCGCATTGTTATGGTTTCGAGCAGCCAGGATGTCGCAGCAATTGTTCACGAAAAATCACATTTATTTTATGTCAAAACTTAAATCCTTAATTCTGCTGTGTAGTCTGGTGTTCTTCAGTACTGCGCAAGCGCAGACTGATGTAAGCTTGCTGATACAACATCGCCTGGGAGATGCCGAATATGCCCCAATGACTACAGCCGTAACCAACGAAGGTTATGAGTTCCACGTCAGCAGTCTGCGTTACTATATTTCAGGAATTAGTATCCAGCACGATGGAGGGCAAACTACCCCGGTTTCCGATTTGTATCTGTTGGTCGATCCCACAGTCACCACTGGGGAGATTTCTCTGGGAAACTTTGATATTGAAGACGTGGAGGGAATCACTTTCGCCGTAGGGGTTGATGAGCAGGCCAACCATGGTGATCCAACACTCTGGGATAGCGATCATGCACTCGCGCCGCAAGTTCCCAGCATGCATTGGGGATGGGCTTCTGGTTATAGGTTTGTCGCTTTCGAAGGTATGTCGGGCGCAGCTTTTGCTCAGGAATTCGAATTGCACGGTCTCGGAGATGGAAACTATCAGCCAGATGGCGTAAGTCTGGAGGCCATTGGCTTCAAGCAAAGTGGCAAACAGGTAATTGCAATTACAGCTGATTACCAGGAAGCATTGTACAACATTGACCCTAGTACCGGAATACAAAGTCACGGAGAAAATGGCCCAGCGAAAAGGGCTATTCAAAACTTTGTCAATCGGGTGTTTACAGGAGTAACGGAAGGTGAGATCTCGGTCCAGAATGAAATCCTGGATCAAAATGCAGGTCTCTCTGTATTTCCTAATCCCTCACAAGGTCCGGTTACCCTTAAATTGCAGCCATTAGCTCCTCGATCACAGTATGATATAGAAGTTCTGGATGCCAGTGGACAAATGGTTCAAAGCCTTGAAATGAGCTCGGAGCAGCAAAACCTGGAACTAGATGACGCAGGCTTGTATCTGATCCAGCTAAAGCAGGATGGTCGTATTGTAGCGACGGAAAAGGTAATTGTTAATTAGACCAAAGGCACAAAGTGGTTAAGGGTTCGAATACGTTCAAACCATCTATTACTTTTTGCCTTTGGCAGAAGAAAGATTTGTGCATGCAGCTCCTCCTGAAGCTACATGCAGGCAAGGTACTTGACGCTTCAGACAGAAATAGCCTCACTCTATTACAGAGTGAGGCTATCAGTGTAATTGCCAACGTTAAACCTGGTATAGATTCGACAGTAAACTGCCTGCAATCTACTTCACCAAAATTTTTTGAACAGCGAGTAGCTCGCCGTATTGATGTAGCTGTACAAAATAGATACCTGTTTCTTCAATACTAAGGTTGTCCTGTGCACATTTGAGTTCTTTTTCCAGGATTGTTGCTCCAAGTAGGTCTACAATAGACACGCGGATTCCTGGTTTCAAAGAAGTCTCTTCCAACTCCAGATTTATGAGTCCTTCTCTGATTCATTTCTTCATTTTTGCTTCGTATCCGACGCGTTTTGCGCAGTATAAAGAGTAGGTTCCAGATGCGCAATTCTGTAATGCTGATTTGTAATTCTGTAAAATTAGCAAACATTTGGCCAAATTTAGTAGCAATAGGTGCTTGAGTACCTGTCGTTGCCATAACGAAATGAAAGAATATATGCCGCAGCGTGGCGGCAGCCTTTTGAGATCAAATGGCACTTGGCTGACTATGAAAAGCTTGCAATAGCGAACAAAGTGTAGCCATTGCTCAATTTCATAAGATTTGTCACAAGTATTGAAAAGCAAGCGACTTCCTAATGACTTATCTTAGCTGTAGTCATAAACAGAAAATCAAACACATGCGAAGTGCTTTTTCACCATTATTGTACCTACTCTTAATATTGTTCTGCTCTCTTCCGGCCAAAGCGCAAACTGACTTAAGTCTGACGATTAATCATCTGTTGGGAGATGAGGCTTTTGCGTTACTACAAAGTAGCAGCAATAACCTCGGGATGAGCTTTGAAGTGGACAGGTTGGAATACTATATATCTGGAATCAGTCTGCTTCATGATGGTGGACAGATCATTGAGATTGAGGACTTATATTTATTGGTAGACGCTTCTGAACCGACGGAGGTCGTGCTTGGAAGTTATGATATCTCCAGTCTGGAAGGTATTCAGTTTAGCGTGGGAGTAGACGAAGATGTAAATCATGAAGATCCTGCACTTTGGGCATCTGACCATCCTTTGGCCCCTCAAAATCCTTCAATGCATTGGGGTTGGTCAGCTGGCTATCGCTTTGCTGCTGTGGAAGGAACAGCCGGAGCCAATGCCGGTCAATTATTCGAATTGCACGGTCTGGGAGATAGACACTATGTTGCTGATGGGATTCACATTCCCTTGTCACTTGAGGCTCAGGCGGGGCAAATTCTAATAGAAGTAGATGCGGACTACAATGGTATATTCTACGATATGGATTTGTCATCTGGGGTAGTCAGCCATGGCGAGATAAATGAAGCAGCTCAGTCGCTGGAAAATTTTTACTCTAAAGTCTTTGTAGGGCAGCTACAGGAAAACGTGTCTTCGGAGGACCTATCCGCAATACCAACATTTCAGGTTTCACCGAACCCTTCCAGTGGTAGGCTATTTATGACTGCCAATGGGGCACTTGCAGGGCAACACAGCTATACTGCTGACCTGGTAAACGTGCTGGGTCAACGTGTAGACTCTTTTGTCCTGACTGCGGAAGGTGCTGAAGTTGAGGTGCAGCAGCCCGGACTATACTTTTTGCAAATAAGAAATCAGGGGGCAATACAAAGTAGTCAGCCAATTCTCATTAGCAAGTAATCAAACTTCTGTAGATGAGAAAGCAACTGCTGCTTGGTACAATTCTGCTCTTTATCTTAGCCTGCAGAGAGGATGAGCAGCCAGCGCCGTCATATGACCCGACTGCGTATCAACTCGAGTATGCAGGTTTTCCGGAGCCACCTATCGCTGAGGATAACTTGTTGACCAAAGCGGGGGTGCAGTTAGGGCGCATGCTGTTCTATGATAGATCTCTCTCGCGCGATGGATCTCAAGCTTGTGCGGACTGTCACCAGCAGCAATTTGCCTTTACAGACACCAGCCGTTTTTCTCTTGGAGTGAGAGGCTTGCCCGGCAACAGACAATCAATGGCTGTCTTCAATTTGGCCTGGCATCAGAACGAATTCTTCTGGGATGGCAGGGCACACTTGCTAAGAGATCAATCTCTAATGCCGATTCAGGACCCACTGGAGATGGATGAGACAATACCGCGGGTGATTGAAAAGCTTAATGAAAAGCAACTTTATCGAGATCAGTTCGTCCGTGCATTTGGCGATTCAGAGATTACCGAGGCGAGGATGTCTCTTGCCTTGGAACAATTCATGAACAGTATCGTCTCAACCGATTCCAGATATGATCGTTCCTTAAGAGACGAGATCACCCTCACCGAAAGTGAGGAGCGGGGGAGAATTTTATTCTTTGCGGAATACAACGCTTTCTTTCCCGACGATTCCGGAGCCGACTGTGCGCATTGTCACAGCGGCTTCAACTTTACAAATAACCTCTACATGAACAATGGCCTTGACGCAGAATCTGCCGATCCCGGCAGGGCAGAGGTGACAGACCTGGAGCAAGACAGAGGCAAATTCAAGGTGACCAGCTTGCGAAATATAGCCCTTACAGCTCCCTATATGCACGATGGTAGGTTTGCTACGCTCGAGGAGGTTGTTGATCACTACAATGATGGTTTGCACCCTTCCGCTAATCTGGACCCGGCTCTAGAGGCAAGCAGATCGACTGGTCTATTGCTGAGCGATCAGGATAAGGTGGATCTTGTGCAGTTTTTGCACACACTTACCGATTCGAGCTTGTTGGTTAGAGCGGAGTATTCGAATCCGTTTTAGTGCCTTTGGCCAAATAACTTTAGACTTGCTCCAAGTGCCGTCATCAAGAATGCGTTTTCCGCAGTAGCAACAGATGTGTCCCTGGCATTGCAATAGCCAGCTCTTTAGCTGACTGTAAAGTGTTCCTTCATTCTTGAACCAAGACCAGATACTGACACCTGTATGGCCATCTTGTAGTTTCTGGTGGTACTCTGCCTGATTGTGCCCGAGCCACTGCGAGACTTCAAACGGTGGAGAAATATTTTTTTCAATATATCTCATTCCGACTCTCGAAGCAGATCATTATAACGCAATTGAACGGCGACTTTTCGCAAATCTGGTTGCTCTTTACCTACTACCTTGACGAGCTTTGCCACAAGGGTTTTGGCAAGATTTGTGTGGCCCTCATTTAAAGCCTTGTGCAACCGATCAATCTCCACCTTTACATCATCAGGAATAAACTGGTCCACACCTTGAACGATGCTCATGATATCTTCAACGCTAGCAGCGTAACTGTTAAACTCGCTGAAGCGATCTTTGAGATTGTAGCAGTAACCGGAGTCAAGCATAAAGACAGATTCGGGCTTTAGTTGACTAACGATTAGCGGGGAGTGAGTTGTACAGATGAACTGGATGTTAGGAAAGCTGTTTTGTAACTTTTGCAGGATTGTTCTCTGCCATTTAGGATGCAGATGTAAGTCGATTTCGTCAATAAGAACAATTCCAGTTCCATTAAGTGGATCTTTTTGCCCTGGATTAGTCAGCACCATTCTCCTGGCCAAATCCCCCACAATTGCAATCATCGCTTTTTCACCATGCGAAAGTTGGCCAATGTTAAACTCCTCACCTTGCTTTTCCAGTATTAGCGTCACCCCTTCGGTTCGTTTTACTCTCATCTTCGTAAAGCCTTCAAGGAAGGATAAGATTGCTGCGCGAACTGCAGCAAGACCGGGATCGGAATAGCTGTTATCCTTATTGAGGCGAATTTCATTTTCTTGATCTTCAGTGCTCCTAAACCATTCAAAGAAATTATCGAAGTCAATCTTCTTGGCGCCGAATTCACTGAAGGCATCAAACTGATTTCCTTGTCCTGTTTGGCTAATCTCCAATGAGGGTTCAATGACAAGCCGTTCTACAGGGTAGTGGGCCAACAAAGGAATTACTGCATCTTTGCCTAAAGTTGCAGCTGCAAAGGCTGAATTCCAAGGTTCACAGTAAACATCTTGTTCAAAATGCCCGGTTTTCATCCCAGTTGGATCTTCAAAAGCTTCTCCTATAGCGAATGAAATGTGCATAGGCGCCGACTGAAATTCCAGTTCTAAAGAAACTGAAGCAAAGGGTTTTCTCAGCGCCAATGCCCTTTTGTTAATGTTTCGACGGTCGAGATGGTTTTGCGCGTAACTTAGGTTCTCCCCGACAACGTCCAAAAGCAACCCGAAAAAGCCAGCAGATACGGCATCGATCACTGTGGTCTTACCTGCTCCATTTACTCCTACAAACACGGCTGGTGCTCCATCCTTTGGAAAGTCTATTTGGTGATCCCCAAAGAAAATTTTGTAATTGCTGAATTCAAGTCTCTTGATGCGCATTGTAAATAGGTTTGCTACAGAGGCTATAGTCCTGTTTTGCTGTTCAAAGATAATGATTATCAAATTGACATTACGGAAGGAGTATAGATTAGGGAGGAAAGAGCAAAGATTAAGGAGCAAGGAGATAAAAGCTAGCAGGGGAGTAGAGAGTACTGTGTAAGTAGTATATTCCTTAGAGAGTGTTCATTTTTTCCATGTCATCTAGTGCGATTACCTAGTTAAAACTCGGAGAACGGAGCCCTTGTCGGACCCTGAGCCAGAGTGAGTAAAAACCAATTCGGAGTCTTCAACGTTCCCTGCGCCAGAGTGAGTAAAAACGACTTCGCTTGCCTGAAAAAAGGACTTTGCTCACATTGATGCAGTAGCCAATGACGGTCCTTGAGCGGAG
>JAHDEE010000298.1:2265-6226 GCA_020629005.1 Chitinophagales bacterium | reverse complement strand
AGCTTGTTCGGCCGCACTGCCTGGCATCTCGCCTTGAGGGCGAGCTACCATGCAGCGGGCCTCACTGGCGCTGCTGGGCGGTTCATAGCCGCTACACCCGGGGCTATTTTGCACCGACAATCCGCCGCGTCAAAAAGGTATTTCGTATCAGTTCAAGTGAAGCCTCAAAAAAGCCGTGATATTGGCAGAGGTATCCATCTAACGGGCATTTGCAATTTTTGCTGTCAATTAGTATCTTTTTGCTATTGTTATAGCCCTCCTTCGCCTCCTTGTCATGGGAGGTACCTATATGCCACCGTCTCAGAAGGGGCGGTTACAGTTGGATTTTCCCATTCGTTATTTCAAGAATTTTTGAACTTATTTCTATGCAGACGAACTTAAGATCTCCTCTAAAATCTTTGTTGATTCTACTTGCTTTCGTACTGGGGTCTTGCCCTTTCTCTTTTGCACAGTCGAGCCAGGAATTGATCGACGAATTGCTGCTTAAATACCACGAGTACGATCAGTTCAACGGCTCAGTGCTGGTTGCACAAGAGGGAAAAGTGATCTACAAAAATGGAATAGGCCTTGCCAATATGGAGTGGGAAATTCCCAATCAATCCGATACTAAACACCGACTCGGCTCCATATCCAAGCAGTTTACCGCAGTACTCATTGTGCAATTAGCTGCGGAGGGTAAACTGGATTTGCAGGCACCAATAAGCCAGTTTCTACCGGATTATCCTAAAGCCACTGCGGACAAGATCACCATACATCAGTTACTCGTTCATAGCTCCGGAATTCCAAACTACACTGCACTGCCGGGCTTTTTTAAGGACAAAAGCAGGGATCCTTACAGTGCTTCGGACTTTGTCAAAACCTTTCAGAATCTAGAATTGGATTTTCAGCCAGGCGATAGGTACAGCTACAGTAATTCGGGCTATTTCCTGCTTGGTGTGATCATCGAGCAGTTAACCGGCAAAAGTTATGAAGAGGTGCTACAGGAACGGATTTTTAAGCCACTGGGAATGAAAAATTCCGGCTACGATCACCACAGCACCATCCTGCCAAAGCGAGCAACCGGCTACCAAAAAGACGGCAGGTCTTATGTTAATTCCGACTATTTGGATATGTCAATTCCCTACGCTGCCGGTTCGCTTTATTCCACCGTTGAAGATCTCTATCTATGGGACCAGGCTTTGTATACCAACAAACTATTGCCAGAGGAATTTAGGCAGATGCTTTTTGAACCGTATGTGGTCGCATCGGGCAATGCATCTTATGCTTACGGCTGGTTTGTAGGCAAGGCTCCAATCGGTAATTCAACAGACAGTCTCGATATTATAGCACATAGTGGAGGGATTAATGGTTTCAGTACATATATGACAAGGTCTGAGTCAGATCAATCACTTGTTGTACTACTTAACAACACCGGTGATGCTCAACTCAGAGAGTTGTCAACCGCCATTACAGGAATCCTCAATGAACAGTCCTATGAAATGCCTAAGCAGTCAATGGCACTGGAGCTGCATGCGCAAATAGAGGATAATGGTATTGAGGCAGCAACAAAGTGGTACGAAACTAATAAAGGCAGCAATGATTTGTCCCTTGATGAAGGTGAAATGAATACTATCGGCTATCGATTAATGGCAAATGGCATGACTGAACAAGCAGCGGCAGTGTTTAAGATGAATATAAACGCATTTCCGAATTCCTTCAATACTTACGATAGCTACGGAGAGGCGCTAATGAATCTGGGAGATAAAGAAGCAGCCATCGCTAACTATAAGACCTCTTTGGATCTGAATGCAGCCAATCAAAACGGTATCAATATGCTGGAGCAAATGGGCTACGATATTAGTGAATTTATACAGGTAGTCGAGCTAACTGACGAAACTCTGCAATCCTATGTTGGAGATTACGAACTGGCAGCAAACTTTATTATATCAATTTCGAGAGACGGTAACCAGTTGCAGGCACAAGCGCCCGGTCAGCCGATGATCGACATTTTTCCTAGGTCGGAAGATGAATTTTATGTGAAGGCTTTTGCCGGCCAAATCAAGTTTAGCAGAAGCAATAATGGTGAGATTGAAAGCCTGACGCTATTTCAGGAAGGACAAGAAATGACAGGTAAGAAGAGATCACGATAGCTTGTTGATTTCTCTGTCTCTTCTTGGCCTTTCGTCAACAAATAATTAGCCTGGCCAGAACCCACACGATATGCACTTAAAACGAGAACTAGTCTTGCCTTGTGGCGCCATCATTCCTAACCGTCTTGCCAAATCTGCAATGAGTGAAAATATGGCTCCCGGGCATCACCGTCCCACCAAAGCGCTTATCAAGGCCTACGAACGCTGGGCCAAAGGTGGAGTCGGATTGTCCATCACTGGCAATATCATGATTGATCGTCGGGCCATTGGTGAACCCGGGAATGTGATAGTGGAAGACAAGAGAGACTTCAAGCTCCTGCAGAAATGGGCAAGCGTAGTGAGGGATACCGATTTACAGCTCTGGCCGCAAATTAACCACCCAGGAAGACAGGCCTTGTCTGCCATCAATAGTGAAGTAGTTGCACCTTCAGCTGTGAAGACTCAGGTTCAAGGCTTGTCGGCCTTGTTTGCCAATCCCAGGGCACTTACAGAACCAGAAATTTTTGATTTGATCAAACGTTTTGGGACCACAGCTGCGATTTTGAGGGAGGCTGGTTTTACAGGAGTACAAATACACGGAGCCCATGGCTATCTGATCAGTCAATTCCTATCACCACTGGTTAATAAACGTACGGACCAATGGGGCGGGAGTCTCGAAAATAGAGCTCGCTTTGTTTTGGAAGTTTATAGAAACATCAGACAAAAAGTGGGTGCTGATTTTCCTGTGGGCATTAAGATCAACTCTGCGGATTTCCAACGAGGAGGATTTACGGAGGAAGAGTCAATGGAAGTAATTAAGTTGTTGGGTTCGGAGGGAATGGACCTAATCGAAATCAGTGGAGGAACCTACGAGAAACCTGCAATGGTTGGTATCCAGAAAAAAAGTACGCGGGAGAGAGAAGCCTATTTTTTAGATTATGTCCAGAATGCTCGTAAACTGCTTAGCACTCCGCTTATGCTTACTGGCGGCTTTCGGACTGTGGCTACTATGGAAGCCGCCCTTGCTGAAGGCGCTTTAGACATTGTTGGAATTGCCCGTCCATTTACTTTATATCCTGATCTGCCAAATCGAATCTTTCAAGGAGAATTAGATAACTGCGATATTCCTAATCCAAAGACTGGTCTCAAAATAATTGATAATAGTGGTTTTGTTGAAGTGAAATGGCATGAGATTCATATTCGTAGGCTGGGCGAAGGTAAAAAACCAGATCACAGTGTGAGTGCATTTTCTGTGATTCCACACAATCTGTCGACAACAGCAAAAAAAATGTTGTCTGGCTTTCCAGTATTTAAAAGCACAAGGAAAAGGGGTTTTTGAGGGCTTCAAGCTATTAATTGTTGCAATGCCACACAACAGATGCAGGTACACACCATCGCAGCCTTGACTCCGGCTGAGCCTACTTGCGCCGATACTCAGCAGGATATTGTTAGTCTGCCAAATATTCAGGAAGTCATAGCTGGTTTTTCCTGCCAAGAGGTAAATGTCGCCACTTCTGTTGCCTTATCCAATTCTCTGGTTGAGGTCTTTCCGAATCCCGCAGTTGACTATGTGTGCGTCAAGTTGAACGATAACTTTGCTTCAGCTAACATGACCGTATTCTCCTCTAATGGAAGCGTCCAGTATCACACGGACCAACTGGAATCATTCTCTAGAATTGAAACAATTAATTGGCCACCAGGCCTCTTTTTGTTAAAAGTCGAAGGGATGGGATTCCACGCCGAGATCAGGCTAATCGTACAGTGATTACTGTGCCAGAAGGGCCAAGGCACTGGTCCACAAGCAGCAGTCTGCTCTGTCTTTACCGTTTACTCGGAGTGATCGGTGCATAGGC
>JAHDEE010000298.1:0-2165 GCA_020629005.1 Chitinophagales bacterium | reverse complement strand
CGAGCTGCTGACCTGCTTGCACAAAGCAATGAAGGTAACTTGCCCAAAGGAGATGCTATCACCTGCCTGGACATAGGTACAGGTGCAAGCTGCATCTATCCGATCATTGGTGTGGTGGATTATGATTGGAACTTTATCGCAAGTGATATAGATCAAAACTCGCTGGCTAATGCAAGAAAGATTATCTCACTTAATGCAAGCCTACAAGGCAAGGTTGAATGTAGATTGCAGGGGAATGTAAGGTGTATCTTAAGGGGTATCATTCAGGAATCTGAGAGAATTGACCTCAGCATCTGCAATCCTCCCTTTTTTGCAAGTGTAGATGAAGCAGTGAAAGCCGCTAAACGAAAAGTCAAGAATCTCAGCGGAGGAAAAAATCAAGAGATAAGGCGCAATTTCTCTGGCAACCAGAGCGAATTGATCTATAGAGGGGGAGAATTGAATTTCATCAAGCGAATGATCGTAGAAAGTGTGGAATTTGCGAAGCAATGCTGCTGGTTTTCCAGCCTGGTGTCCCGGGAAGCAAATCTCAATAAAATCTATGGCCTATTGAAGAAAAACAATGCTCGCGATGTAATGACCGTCCCCATCAAGACTGGCAACAAAAGCAGTAGATTTGTAGCCTGGACTTTTCTCGATAGCGCAGCAATGGGAAAATGGAGACAGTCCCATTGGGATTGAATCGTAGGAGAGAAAATTGAGTCAACATTCTCAAATGAAAACATGAAAAGACGAAACTTCATAAAACATACGGCCTATACACTTCCTTGGTTTGGATTTCTGAGTTCAATGCCAGCTTGTGCTGAAAAAGAAGAAGATCCCATTGATTCAGATAAGAAGGTGCTGGTGGTTGGTGCTGGCATTGCAGGCTTGGCTGCTGCAAAGTACTTACACAACAGAGGTGTAGAAGTCTTGGTCTTGGAAGCACAGGACAAGGTAGGAGGCAGGCTCAGAACAGATAGAAGCCTTGGCATAGCATTTGACGAAGGGGCAAGTTGGATTCATGGGCCCGATGGAAACCCGATTACGGAGCTAGCAGAGTCGGCAGGCGCAGATACCTTTCTGACAGATGATGAAAGTGTGACGGTATTTGACATAGATGGCTCAGAGTATTCAGATAAGCAGCTGGAGGTCGCAGAGGAAGAGTACAATGACATACTTGAATCTTTTGGCGGGAGTTTAAACCAAAGTTTTCAAGAAGCCTTCTACAACAATTACCCGCAGTACCAAAATGACAGACTCTGGACCTACATGCTTTCTGCGTACCTTGAATTCGATATAGGTGGAGCAATTGCGCAACTCTCTTCGCAAGACTTCTATGATGATGAAGCTTTTGATGGGACAGATTTGCTAATTACCAACGGCTACGATAAAGTGGCGAATCATCTGGCTCAGAATCTGGAGGTGCGTCTCAATACAAAGGTCGCTGCGGTAGACTTTTCTGCTGAACTGATTACTGTACAGGCTGGTCAGGAAGTTTTTGAAGCCGATTACGCTCTTCTCACTGTACCTTTGGGTGTGCTAAAACAAGAGGTGATTGCATTTACTCCATCCTTATCCCAAGGGATTGCACAAGCAGTAGATAGTTTGCAAATGGGTACCGTAAATAAATTTTTGTGTACCTGGGATTCTGCATTTTGGGACACTGATTTACAGTACATTGGCTTCACTCCGGAAACAAAAGGCAAATTCAATTACTTCATGAACCTAAAAAAGTTTTCCGATATGAATGCGCTCATGGGCTTCACTTTCGGAGAATACTCTGAGCTAACCGAGAGCATGTCAGATGCGCAGATCGTGAATGAGATCATGAGCCATTTAAAAGCCATTTATGGTAATGACATCCCGAATCCGAATGACATGTTGCGGACGAAATGGGTCTCAAATGAATATTCTTTTGGTTCCTATTCATTTGTTGCAAAAGGAGCCAGGAGCTCTAGCTTTGAACAGTTCGAACAGCAAATTGATGACAAGCTATTTTTTGCTGGTGAGCATACTTCCAGAGACTACAGAGGAACTGTCCACGGAGCATATTTAAGTGGGTTAAGGGAAGCCGAAAAGATCGCACAATTGTTGTAACTGGGTCAAGGCTGGAATGTTGACGATAAGGAGTCACAGAAGGGTAGCAAGGCAAATGACGAGCATGATAAAGATCGAAACGGAGA
>JAHDEE010000297.1 GCA_020629005.1 Chitinophagales bacterium | reverse complement strand
TGTCACGATCTTTTATTGCTAACTCGGACCCCGAATGGGGTCCCAGGTTGGCCCAAAGCGTCAATCCCTCCAACCAATTCTCCACAAAAAAAAGTCCCGTAGGGACTAAGCAACCTTGCTCGGGGTTTCAACCCCGAGTACAGTACCACACCCCAGAAAGCCCCGCCCAGGACCTTTAATCTGCAACGAATTGTTTCTTCGGGGCGCATGCTATGTTAAAGATTCGTGCTATTGCCGCCCAAAAAATGACTTCAAACAATTGACAAACAGTTCAAAGAAGGCCGGCTTTGTTTCTTCGCCAACCACGTACCCACAAACCTCTCCATCTAGCCGTGATCGCAGCGGCTATGAGTGCCGCTGATGCCGTGGCGAAAGCGCTGCTATAGTGGCTCGACGATAGGAGAGACGCTATAGCAGATGCTGTAGCAGGCAGATGTGGTGCGAATAATAGCGGAGAGCGCGACGGGTGGTAGCGCGATGGTTTTTGGCTTCGCTCCAAAAAAAAATTAGACAGCTGTCAAGATATTGCTGATAACCCTGAATTGGGCAAAAACTACGAAGATATCACAGATCATTTGTTTGGTTTCAAGTCGAGCCGACATATAATTTTCTATCGAATTTGAGTGAGCAAGCAATTGAGATCACTAGAATCTTGCACGAGCAAATGGATTTGAAATTAGAATGATAGAGTAGGGCGCCCTGATCACCGTGACTGACCTTTTCCCCTCTACCTCAAAAGACAGAATTTTGTACATTTGATGGTAGTCAGGAAGTGTATGGCACGCTTTGTGACTTAGCGAGCTTCGACAGCCTCGCAAGAAGCTTATGGGAGAAGAGCGAGTTCTTTCTTCTTTCTTATTAGCGCATCGGCAAGCGCTACTTCGGTGCCGCCCATTCCAACCGAACATAGCAGTACTCGCTCCGCGTTCGATGCCTTCTCTTCCTTTAAAATCTCAGCGAAATCCCTGACCTTAGAAAGGTCCTCTACGAAAAAACGCTCACCGTAAGACCTAACCTGCTCTATCGAGTCCGTGACAATCAGATCACAGCTCTTGGCAAAATTGCTGGATACCTCGCTGGCCCCTCTAAGCTTTGGCCCAATGGTGGTGATGACTTTGTCTCCTGTGAAGACTTTTTCGTCAAGCAGACCATCTGAGCTTCTTGTTGCCAGTAAAAGCGTTTTGATTTCGGCAAGCTCCTCAATGGTATCGCAGCGCTTGATAAGCACATTCCCACTGAGTTCTTGAGATATCTTGCCCAGGAACAGATCGACGTTCGGGCGTGTTCTGCCATACACGTAAATCTCCTTTGGTTGAAGTGCATGAGCATACATCAAAGTGTGAATGCCAGCTTGGAAACCCGTTCCTACTACTCCTAAGCGATCGACACCATTGGTGTTAAAATGCTTTTGCATCACGGTATTGATTGCTGCCGTTCTGTAAGCTCCTAGAAGCTGGCTAACAATAATTCCCTTCAGCTTTCCTGTCTCATTGTCGTAAACGATGATTGGTTGTGGCTGCTGCGAAAAATCCTTTCTTATGACATCATACAGCCGGAATCCAATGACCTTAAATTGCTCAAGTGATTCACCCGGTGTTATTCGTAGAGAACCGAATTTTCCCTGAATGTTGACTTTTGGGTGGGCCAACAAATTACCTTTTGACTTTTCAATGAAGCATTGCTCGATCACGTCCACCGCAAGTGAATAATCAAGCAGACTCTTTACTTCTCCCTCTTCGATAATCTCATATTCTTTCATAGTTCTATTTTCAACCTACATTTTTAGTCCGTTGCAGACTGTGTACTAAGCGGCGGCAGAGCCCATCTAGTTCGATGTGCGTAGTCGAAGCGCCCGTTGAAGACGGACCAGGGATTGACTTCAAATTTTTGTGGTATAAAATTGGCAATAATGTTGGTAAATTTAACAGTCTAGTCCTTGTTTTATGAATAGATCCTGAACCCTCCTTGCTTCTCGGCGCCTGGATTACTTTTGGTAGACAGATTCAGTTTCGGGGAGCTAGTGCCCAAGGTGCTAGATAGAAATGCAAGAATGCCACTTCGGAATCTTCCAGTTTACAAACCAACCGGGATATTCAATCTGTCTTAGCTACTACAATATTTGACTTAAGATCCTGCCGAATTACCATTTGGACCAGTTGGTCTTCAACCCGTGATAGACGCCTCAGGCATTATATTAACTTAGAGTAGATTTTGTGACCAACATCTGCTTTTTGTCTTAATCAAAATCCCTGCAAAACATGTCTGCACACAAAGCTTTATTATTAGCTACTCTCTTTGCCTTCACTCATTTATCTCTTGCGCAAAATGTTCCAATTCTAGATTACTCTGTCAACAACTTTGGGCAGGTTGAGTTGGAGATTGAAGCACAAGCAGATAAGTATTACCTTCTTAAAACGCTTCATGAGCCAGGCTTGAACTATGAATCGCTAACTTCCATCACTATGGGGGTGGATGGTAACATGATCATTTCAGAACCGCTAGGGGCATTTCCCTTGCAAAGTTACTCCATCACAGAACATTCTATTGACGATCCGGATGACACCGACGGAGATGGGGTAGATGACATCACGGAGTATGAAGACATGCCTACTCAAGCGCCACTCAATTTTGCGCCCCCTGTATCTTTTACTAATGGCACGACAAGTTTAAGCAGTAGTCAGGTATACAGCGATTTAGCAGTTATTGACTCCAATATCCCCTGGGCACCTTTTCTAAATAATCAGGAGTTTGTAAAGTTTGTCATCTTTAATCAGGACAGTGACGAACCACAGGTATATTTCATCAATAGCCAAACACACTATATTCACGCGGACTTTATTGGGGCGATCGGTATGACCGGGGAAGATGAAGTCTCGGGCGAGATTGTTTATAACCCCAATACCATCAATCCCAATGGCGTTTTTGGCACTTATTCATTCAACTTTTCCTTTGGTGAGGCATACGATTTTGCGCATACACAGAGAAGCTTTGAGTTATTGGCAGCGAATATGCCTTTTCTGCAAAACAATTTTGTGCATTTCATTGGAGATGGCGGGGAGGACAACCACATCAATCTATTTGCTGATGGATTTGTAGGTTCAAGAATTACCGTCAATCTGGAATCAGAATTTTTTGCTGATGTTGATTACCTGCCATTCAACCAGGCGGAAGGATACGGATTCTTCCGCCACATGTCTCTCGACGAAAATCCGGGCTCAAGGGACATTGTTTTGTACGATGCACTCCCGAATTCTCTACCCAGGGTAGGAGGCATTATCACCTCTGTTATTCAAACACCCTTGTCACATGTTAACCTCAGGGCAATTCAGGACAATGTTCCAAATGCCTACATCAAGAATCCTTTGGATATTCCAGCGATATCTAGTCTCCTTGGCAATTATGTCTATTATAAGGTAGAAGAAGATCAATATATCTTCGAGGAAGCTAGCCTTGAAGAAGTCAATGCATGGTATGAAGGTATCCGGCCCACCGAAGAGCAGATTCCTGATCGAGATTTATCGCAGACAAGTATATTGCCGCTGGATCAAATCGGCTTCGACATGGCTAATGCTTTTGGTGCAAAATGCTCCAATGTTGCCACCATGCGAAATTTTGACTTGCCGGATGGTACCATCCCCAATGGATTTGGCATCCCTTTTTACTACTACGACGAGTTTATGAAATTCAATGACTTCTACGCGCAAGCAGAAGCCATGATTGAAGATGCAAATTTTATCTCTGATTTGGAGACACGGATTGCCATGCTTTCCGCTTTTAGGCAAGAAATAAGAGCTGCTGAAATGCCACAATGGATGATGGATGACCTGCAACTGATGCACGAGTCCTTTCCGGAAGGTACCAAGGTCCGCTGCAGATCCAGTACTAATAATGAAGATCTGCCAGGATTCAGTGGCGCAGGACTTTACACCTCCAAAACGCAACATCTCGACGAAGGACACATCTCTAAATCCATCAAACAGGTCTACGCAAGCATGTGGAATTTTAGGGCTTTTGATGAAAGAGACTTCTATCGCGTAGATCACTTTATCGCGGCAATGGGAGTGCTTTGTCACCCGAATTTCGAAGAGGAAAAGTCAAATGGTGTTGGGATCAGCATTGATCCAATTTTCAATACTGAAAATACTTTTTACCTCAATACTCAATTGGGGGAATCGCTGGTCACCAACCCGGATGAGAATACAATCCCAGAAGAGATTCTTCTCAACCAGGACCCTGATGAGGGTTTCTTTGTGCTGAGGTATTCCAATCTGGTAGGCTTTGAAGAGCTGGTAATGGACGAAAGCTACCTTGATCAAATGCGTGATTATCTCGGAGTGATTCACGATGAGTTTGCTGAGCTATACGACGTAGTAGGAGCAGAAGGATTTGGAATGGACATCGAGTATAAAGTGACTGCACAGGACCAACTTGTCATCAAGCAAGCCAGACCCTGGGTTTCCTTTTGGTCTGATATCAAAGCCAATCAAGATTTGGCTGTCGTGAAACTTACCGAGCCTGCCTCCTCAGGCAATTTAGGTACAGATGAGCTAATCAGCATTGAAGTGGGCAATCAAGGGCTTACAGAAATGAGTGGTTTTGAGCTTAGCTTATTTGTTGACGAGCAGTTTGTAGAGTCGATCATGATCGAGGATACACTGCGCCACTTCAATGCCGCAGAATATCAATTTACCGTTCCTCAAGATTTTTCAACGATTGGAGACTATCACCTAACAGCGATCGTTTCTCATCCTATGGATGGATATACCAGAAACGACACCCTAAACACAGTAGTTAGTCAACTGCACATGCTAGAAGGAGGCCTGGTTGCTGAATTAGACAGGGTGGGATGTAACGAAAGCGTTGATTTGATCGCACACATTTCCAATTTGGGAGCAACAACATTCAATGAAGTAGAAATCGAAGTAGTCGTCAACGGCATGTCAGTCGATGTCGTAAACTACAATTTTAGTATCCCCAATTCTGTGGAGGTAGCTGTGCCAATCACAGTCACTGAAAATCTCATGCCAGAAAATAATATAATTTCCCTGAATCTACTAAGTGTCAACGGCGAATCAGATGCGCTTAGCGACAACAATGCTTCTGCAATCATTACAGATTTGGATTCCGAATACAGCTTTGTAACCTTGATCATCAATCCAGATCAATGGCCACAGGAAACCTCCTGGGAAGTTGTTGATGAATCCAACAACAAAACAATTGCTTCCGGTAGTTTGTCTTTCGATCAAGACGATCAGTACAGAGAGGATATCTGTGTCAATTATAATTCATGCTTTAGTTTGATCGTTAGAGATACCTATGGAGACGGCATTTGCTGCATCGGTGGAGAGGGAGATTTTTCCCTACTCAGCGCAACTGGCGAAACGCTTATTTACAATGATGGGCAATTCGGCCATAATGCAACCGAGTCCTTCTGTCCAAATCCGGGAGCCTGCGTCATGACTGCCCAAGTGAGCACTGGCATCGCTTCCAGCAGCACGGCAGAAGATGGCTCGCTCAACATTACCGCTACAGATGGAATTCCTCCTTACCAATATAGCATCGACGGAGGGGAGACTTTTGCTAGTAGTCCTGCTTTCGACAACCTGGCACCAGGCAGATACTTTTTGGTGGTAATAGACGCCACTGGCGACTGTACTTTTGAAACAAGTGCGACCGTGGAAGCTTGTCTGCTGGATGCGGATGTGACTGCATTCAATGCCTCTACTTCCACAGAAATGGACGGCTCAATCACAATCAATATATTAGCAGGATCGGCTCCTTACGAATTTAGTATCGACGGAGGTCAAAACTTCAGCAATACCCAGGAGTTTAGCTCTCTGGCTCCAGGTACCTATGATATCATGGTGCGCGACGCCACCCACTCCTGTGTTTTTGAGACAGGCGTAGAGCTTGGTTTCGATACCCTCAGCGGTATAAGCCAACTGTCGACCGACAGCTTCAAATTGTACCCGAATCCGACCGAGCAAAGCATCGTCCTGGAACTTGCTGAGGACAACAAAATGCTCGAGAATCTGCAAATTGAAATTTACGATAATGCTGGGCGCCTGTTGCAAAGTCTAAGTGATCTGAACTTTAAAGAAAGTGATAAAGTAACGATCTCTCTGAGTCATTACCCGGCAGGCTCTTATCACATCAGGTTGTTTAATGGGGAGTTTCAGAAGCACTTTAATTTGCTTAAGATGTAGGTTGGGAGATTAGGGATTGGAGATTGGGACTGTACGGAACTTCGACTTAGTATCTTATTTTGGGAGTCTTCAACGGTCGCTGAGCGTAGTCGAAGCGCCCGTTGAAGACGGACC
>JAHDEE010000296.1:1604-6354 GCA_020629005.1 Chitinophagales bacterium | reverse complement strand
TCTACTCTCTACTCTCTACTCTCTACTCACTTCACCAACGTCACATTCCCCTGAAACTTCATCGAACCTTCATGCCAAAGATCACTGAAAGTCCCGGCATAAATGTAGACACCTAGCGGCAAGACCTCACCATCCAAAAATCCATCCCAGCCCTTATCAAGGCTTTGGGTTTCGAACAGCAGCTTTCCCCAACGGTCAAAGACCTGCCATTCCAGCGCTGTCACACCAAGTAAAGTTGGGCGGAATAAATCATTGACTCCATCGCCATTTGGACTAAAGGCATTGGGCATAGATAGAGAATTCCTAGGACGAATGCACAGTTCCTGACTGTATTGATCGAAACAGCCACCTTCATTTTCGATATAAAGAGAAACAGTAAAGTCACCTGGAAAAGTATAAACGTGCTCTGGGTAAACACCTTCAATGTAAGGCAAGGTATTGCCATCACCGAAGTCCCAAGTACCACTGCTGCCACCCTGGCTCTTGTCGATCCAATTGAAGTCCAGCCGGCTATAGCAGCCGGTCTCTACCAAGTCTAAATCAAAGGAAGCGATGACCGGATCATATGCAGGAATCTCAATCTCATCCACAAGGGTGCATCCACTTTGCTGATCTTCCACGATCAACTCGTATAAGCCCTCGTGTGTGGAGATGCTCGGTTGATCCAGCAAATCGGGATTTTGCCAATCGATGCCATAATCGGTACCAGAGGGAAATGCGATAGTCGCTTCACCAGCCTCTCCAGCGCATACCGGCTCGCTCAATTGAACCTCATATTTGATTTCCGGATGTACATAAACATCCACCGATATGGGGTCGCTGACTGTGCAGCCATCACTTAGCGATACACTATAAGTACTTGTTTGCTCAGGACTCACATAATGGGTGTATCCTAAACCAAGATCCGGTTGCCAGTTGACTACATAGTCATTGGCAACACCACCGGAGGGTATCGCTGTTAGGGTGGTGCCTTCACCAAAGCAGATCGAGTCCGCCTCCAAAGTAAGATTGAGACTAATCGGCGCCCCAACTTCTACAATGAGCTGATCACTGCTGGAGCATTCCCCTTCACCATAGTCATACTGTATAATGTGAAAACCCTCTCCTGCCATCATTGGATTAAATGTCCCTTGCTCCACGCCAGGACCAGAGAAACTTCCACCCTCAGGATTGCCAGAAAGACTAATTGTTGTGTCACTAAAGCAATAGAAATCATTCAGCTCATCAATGACTGCCTGAGCTACTGGCTCCACAATCACAAGCCCTTCATCATAACAACCATCGGCAAATTCATAACCGATCCAGTACTCACCGATGCCGATTCCCGGATCGAAGGTACCTTCAATGACATTCAGCATTCCATCACCCGAGAACAAGCCTCCTGGAGGATCAACCGGTATGTTGAAAGGAGATTGTAAGTCGCAAACCCTTATTGGCTCTGGTGGAAAAGGAGCGTGCACAACTACCGTCATGCTATCGGTACAACCTAGTCGAGAATAATAGATCGTATGTGTACCAGGACCTGCAAGCTGCGGATCAAAAGGCGAATTCGCATTTCCGGGATTCACCATACCTGGTCCCGACCATTCTCCGCCCCCAGGTTGCCTGCCTACATTATCTTTGTTAAACGGAAAGCCTTCTTCTCCTGGACAAAACTCCAGGTAATCGGTCTCGATTTGCGTCCAGCGGACGCGCACTCTCATTGTGTCAATACAGCCACCAAAGCTGTAGACCAAATTTTCATTAAACTCTCCACCATTGTTGTGTCCGGCATCAAATGTGAGATTATCAAAGTCAGCTGCACTGTTGTTTGGTGATAGGGTGGTCCAGATTCCTCCTGCCGGATCAGGAGTTGGCAAAGCGATTACTCCCTGACTTGGGCAAGGCACCCAATAATCCCGAAGGTCAAGTTCTTTTACTTCTATGGTAATACTTGTACTACAGCCACCAGTTAGGGTCATTGTAATTTCATGTAAGCCCGGACCTGCCTCCTGAGGATCAAAAAGTCCTTCCCAGGTATTCTCAAATCCAGGATTGTTGCTGAAGCTTACGCCCCACATCGGATTTCGCTGGATCAGGTAAGGAGGATCGGACTGACACAATACTGGCACCTCCTCCATTTGTGGTTCAGCTACAAAAAGCTCCCTACTGTCAACACAGCCATTTGGTGCATTGTAAAAGACTTCATGCGTGCCTACCTCCGAAGGATCAAACATGCCATCAGCAGTAACGAAGTCACCCGACCAGAAACCGCCTGCTGGATCACCGGCGTCCAACTGATGTGGACCGGTGCCGGGACACATACCCCTGTTCCAACCTGCCCAACCTTCTAGCAGGGTCACCTGCAGCGAGTCGACACATCCATTCCAGAAATAGTAAATCCAATTGTCGCCCAAAAAGTCATAGTCAGGATCTAGTACTCCGATTTCATCTGCGATCATGTTGCCTTCCCAATAGCCGCCCGGAGGACTTCCCTGCAGGATTACATCATCATCTTGTTCGCAGACCGTAAAATCTTCACCAGCATCTATGGCTGACAAAAAATCTATGATGTAGGTATCCTCTGCTGTGAGACCGGATAAAGCTTCGGTAACAGTCACGGAGTAAGTCGGCTGTGTTGGGCAAATCTCGTGAGGCCCTTCATTGGGTGGCAAACTGGGAGACCATTGATAAGTGTATTGATCGCTATCACCTCCACTTGCAAATGCAAAAATATCTACACAGCTTCCCTGGCAGACCACCCCAGGATCAATCTCGATGTTGACCTGCAATGGACATCCTACTACATTGAAACTGACATCTCCATCGGAGTTTTGCTCTTCACCACAGATGTCTACATAAGTGTATGCAAAAGTCATGAGGTAACTTCCGCCCTGGTCTAGCTGCTCGGTAGTTTGTACGGCAATCTCCTGGGTAAAACCATCCACACAGTTCTGCGGATCTGCGGCAGTCACCTCAACTGGGAAACCATTGAGGTAGATTCCAAAAGCCCCGGCATCCACCGAACTGCAGGCAATGGGAGAATCAGATTGTAAAACCAATTGGTTCTCATAGCAGTCGACATCTGGTACCAGTAGCCCTTCCAGCTCGGGAAACAATTCAATCTCGGTTTCCCATTCGGCTTCCCAACCAGTGCAGGCAATACTGCCATCTGTGGCAAAATGCATCGTCAGGCATCCGCTGGTTGCAGGTACGCTAAATGGACCGGAGATCGTTCCGGAATATTCTGTGATCAGCGGCGCATCAGTATTAGGCCCATCATACAGGCTTAGCACATCTTCTCCCGGTTCTGTACAAAAGTTGCTAAAGGTAATGGTGATCACATCAGCTCCTGGAGGACAAACTACAAAGGTATAGTCTTCATTATGAGCATAGAGATCTTCCTCCTCCCCCATATCACTGTCGGTGAGCGTGGCAATGCAATCTTCCACAGACTCGTCACCAAAGGCATACTCTGGTTGCGCCTGCGTTTCCAGCAAGCAAATGAGGCTAAGCAATATGATTAGGACTATTCTCAATTTCCAGACTTATTTATACACCAAAATTTCCGGGCTGCTCACAGTATTGCTCCAGTTACCAGCGCGGTCTCTCATCTTTATCTCATAGATCACTGTTTCCTGAGCTCCGTTGCCCAGCAAGAATGTGTTTTTCAGCTCAATCGTAAACTGTCCTTTGATCGACAACTTTTCCCCCTCAGGTGCCAGCGGAAGAATATGATAATAGTCCGGCTCTGTTAACCTTCTGTCCAATACCTCAAGTGCATAGATATTTGGATCATAATCTCCCAAATCTCCATCCCCATCCTGGTACTCTATGGTGATATTGATCCTCTCTTGAAACTCCTGCAAACTGATCGGACTAATCTCGGTCAATCTGATAAAGGGGGTTTCATCATAGACCAGGTCAGATTTCCCGCAAGATGTGATGCTCAACAGAATACTGCAGAACAATATCAATCCAAATAATATCTGGTCCTTCATCCGTCTATCATGTTTTTGGCTCCGGCGTTAATCCAGGCACGAACATTTGCTATATGTTCCTCCTTCAGCGATGGCCAATCAGAATCAGGCTCGACATTTAGCGGCATAATCCCTGAGCTATTTGGCAAATTTTCTGTCATTCGGTAAACAAGCATGGAATTATTGGCATCTCCAGCTTTCACCCTCGTATCAATATTGCCAGATGGATCTGCCTTTAAGGCAAGGTGTCCTACAGTCGTATTGTAAGTACTCTGTATCGTTCTGAAATCTGGCTCAAAGCTACCATCGTGGCAACCGGAATTGGCACAGGTCGGCAGGAATACATCGCGATGTAATCCCTCTATAGATTGCTTATCTAATACCACACTACTCTCCTGCTCCGTAGGGTATTCCAGATTGTCATAAGGATTGTCTGGCGCGTCCTCTTCACAGCCGCTTAGTAGCAGCAATAATAAATACAAAGTGGAAATTTGAAGAAGACTTTTCATATTCTATTCAGTTCTTTATCCCGCTGTCGACAGTTAGGTTCAGTTCATGAAGTATTTAGATCAGGTCTAACAGCGACTGATTGGAATACAATAATCCTGCATCCATCACCTGCTGTTTTGCACCAAATGCCTCTGCAATGGTCAGCACACATTGCGCTGTGTCTCCAACAGAATTGCCTTCGCTTCCCAAGACCAGACCTGCAGGTATCTCCGGTCCCAACATCAAGCACCAGTTCCTTCGAGCATTTTGGTCAGAATGGTCGTATGCATACCAATCGTTCA
>JAHDEE010000296.1:0-1504 GCA_020629005.1 Chitinophagales bacterium | reverse complement strand
GGCGGCATTCTCAAGGGTGCTCCCTGACCGTTCTTCCTGGCGAAAATACTGTCAATAAAATCCTTGATATCTTCCCTTTCTTCCTCCGTATTCTTGATTCCAGGTATCGCATTGCCAGAGGTAATGAAGCTCTTGTTGAGAAAGTCTCGCATCTCCACAATTGCCCTTCGTTCATCAGGATGATAGTCCTTGGCAAAAGCTAGAAACTGCTCTCCTGATTCTCCGAATGTAGTATTCGGTGCGAGAAAGTTGGCTCCGTACTCCCATCCGTA
Organism: Chitinophagales bacterium; assembly: GCA_020629005.1. Taxonomy (GTDB): domain Bacteria; phylum Bacteroidota; class Bacteroidia; order Chitinophagales; family UBA2359; genus JAHDDV01. The sequence goes on along the minus strand of JAHDEE010000296.1, from coordinate 1,232 downwards.
AGTCTGGTTGGCACTGTAATTCAGCAAATCCACCGAGCTGCCAATAGTATTACCAATGAACCAGGTATCAGTGGCAGCAAAACCCAAATGTCTACGCAGGTATTCGAAGATGGTCGGATTATAAGGCCGATCCCTCAATCCCTGTGTGATTCTGTAGTTACCGCTTAGCAGGGCGCTGGCCCCACTAAAATGCGCTGTAGTATTTGAAACGGCCTCCCGAAAGAGGGTGCCTTGCTGTTGTAAAGTCTGCCCCAATATTCTGGGTATTGGTAATCCGCCTTCAGTTTGACCATCTACAGTGGTTCCATAGGCAATCTTTCGCTCTGGTGGAGCGCCATCCAGCATATTGTACATGATGTTGCCTTCCACATTTAGGTCATCTTCCGCGTAGATGTTCTGACTATCTGCCAGATAGCGTTGACCTACCGACTCCTGATGTCGCACGCCACCAGCGAACAACACAAAAACGACATGCTCTGCAAAACCGGCTGTCGTCTTAGCTGATAGCAAACCGGAAGGAAGAAGGTATGGAAAGGTCATTCCAGCTCCCATAATGGCCGCGCTCTTCTTTATGAATTTTCTTCGCTTCATCTTCCTCTATTGAAATTTTGGCAAATTGCTTCTAATCCGATCTAGTAATACAAATACTCATTAGAGGTTGCAAAAGAGTAATAAACCTCCTCTGCAGACACTTGTTCATTTGCGCCCAAATAATCCAAAAAATACTGCATTTCAAGAGCACTTGGATTGCGGGTATAAAAGCGATTGTAGCACAGTTCCACAAAGGCCGGAATGTCCTCCCTCATTTCCTCATCACCAGGAATCTTGACCTCAGGGAAGTTCATAAAATTGCCTACGACTTGATCATGTGCAAACTCCTTATCGCCGATAGACTGAATCACATCCGAGCATTTGATCAGATTGTTGACCGACATTGGCTTCTGAAACAAGTTGGTATACAATATGGCAATATATTGCTCAGTGGTTTTCAACTTTGTTTTTACTGCATTGGGCGGAGTGATCAGCTCCTCCTCCACTTGATATACATAATCATCCTTCACGCAGCCAAACATTGTCAGTATGCAGCTTATTATTAGGATTGTACTTTTGAACCAGCTTCGCATAGTCTAGCAATTACTATTTTATTTCTGTAACTCATTACTGCTTTCTTCACTGTCCCCAACTCTTACGGTCTACTCTCTACTCTCTACCCTCTACCCTCTACCCTCTAC
>JAHDEE010000295.1 GCA_020629005.1 Chitinophagales bacterium | reverse complement strand
AAAAGGTGAAATTCTTCAAGGTCGCTGGTCATGATCACTTTACGGTGATCGCCCCTGTCGCAGAAGAGTGCGCAAAACAAATGGTCAAAGGCCAACTGAAATTGACTCAGGAGCTGATTGATAAAATGTAGTGAGTGCGATCAGGTTCGTGTTCGCCACGTTCTAAGTACTGTACTCAGTATTTATTTGTTACAGGCTATTTTTTGGAGTGAGACTGGCTCCTTCGCGCTTCCGGCTTTCCCGTGCTCCACTATTATTCACTACTGTGCTAGCTGTTCATGGTCTGCCACTGCTGTCTCCTCCTATGGTCGGAGCCACCATTGGCAGCCATTCACCACGCTATCACAGCAGCTCATACCGTTTCGCCCGGGACTATTCGCAAAGGTCTGTCCGCCGCGCCTACAAGGGCACTTTTTACTGAAAAGAAAATTAGAGGAGAATCAGTGTTCGAATAATGGTCTTCCCACCTAAATCTAGCCATTGTTCCCACTTTTACCTTATTTATTCCGATTCTGCCATTGAATTCGGCCCAGGGTAGTCTGAAATTTGGACTATGGTAGTTGCACTAAAACTTGAAGAAGAATAAGCTGCCTTTTTGATCAATGGAATCTAGTACTGATCACGGTATGAAGGTTCATTCATCAAATAAATAAAAAATATATACAAGATGAATTTGCTTATATTAATTGCGTCTTTGGTGTTTATGATTTCTGGCAATGAGAAAAGTAAGGAAGTCATTCCTCCTGACGCCCTATTTCTATAGTCCGTGTTAGAATTTTCAAACCTTTGTCAAAGTAGTTGGAATGTCATCAAACAATCAGAGCAGGATTATCCCACTGTGGGTAAACGTAATGCAAGCTATGTTAATAGTGATCATGGTCGGTCAGGTCTATATGTATTTCATGAACCACGGTATGATGGTGGCTTCTGGTGTAGAAGTAGACAGTGTGCCAATGCTAAACCTTGTCTATGAAATGGGAGCAAGGACCCTTGTGATGGTGATTGCTTCGGTCTTTGTAATGATTACTCAGAATCCTAAGCAGTATCTAGTGGTATTGCTAATGAATGTTTGCCGGGAAAGTCTTGAGATGATCATCGATCCAATGTTTCCTATACTAAATGCTCCTGTTTCGCCGGCAGCTGATTTTGGGATTCATGTGGTGATCGTTGCCATTGAGATACTGGCGTTTATCGTTGTGTGGCGAATAGCAGCTTCTTTGGATGCTAAAGGAGAAGCGGCACCTGTTTAGGGACTGCGAATCAATTACTGTCCATTTTGACTTGCAAGAAATGCTTTATCCATCGTTATTTTTCTCCACCAGCCAACCAGGATGCTGTCAAAAAATGCCTCGTCTAAATCATTTCCAGCGGCGTCAAAATCGGACAGTTATTGATTCCCTATCCCTTAGTAATTCCTTGGAGTTCGGCGGTGGAAGATGCGATTGCAAAATGCAAACCGACTGACTGGTAACTGTGGTTAATTCTGCGCGAACAAATAGGTGTCAAAATAGCCTGGATAGAAGCGAAAATGCAGGTGCACTGAGCGCGCTGTATGCGCCGCTGATGGAGGCTCGCCATAAAGCGAGACTACAGCAGCGGATGCAGACAGCAGCGAAGGGTGCATGCATTGCAGCGGATAGCCAGTAGCCCGATAGCGCGATGGACTTTCGCTTCGCTCCAAATAAAAAGCCAACAGCTTTCCTGGTTAGCTCTACTGTATCCACAGTCTTAGGGCTAATCTGTTGTGTATAAGATATTTTCCACTATCTTTATTACAAATGACACTGCGATGTAATTCAGCGTCGAGTACCTCGAATAAAATTAATACCTTATGCCACAGCCTAACTGGTTTATTATTCCGATCGCTGCTTTAGTGCCACTTGTTCTTGCCATGATTTGGTATCATCCTTCCGTAATGGGTAAGCGGTTGGCAAAACTCAACGGGGGACAGACAATTGGCAAACTATCTATTGGCAAGGTCGCTATATTCTATTTGTTTAGTTTTCTGCTAGCCTACGTACTTACCCTAATGAGTGTACATCAGAGTGCCATCATCCAGTTGTTTTTCATGGACCCCGAATTTGCAAAGCCAGGGTCTCAATACGCCGGATTTGTCAAGGACTTCATGGAAACTTATGGTGACCGTCACCGTTCCTTTGGGCATGGCATGATCCATGGTGCGGAGGCCGGATTATTCTTTGGTTTAGCTTTGCTTGGTGGTACTGCTATTATGCAAAACAAACCACTAAAGCATATTTGGATTCATTTGGTTTTTTGGATACTCTGTTGCAGCTTGACAGCAGGAGTTACATGTGCTTTCTTTTGAGCTGGCCGATACATTTCCCGCTTCAAAAGAAGTCTGAATTGCTATTCGCAGTTAGCATGATCAAAAACGGCCTCATTGAATTCTGACCACTTCATCTTTTCTCCGTACTTTTCCAAGACAGCAGGACAGTCGGCGAACAGTTTCTCGAATTCTTCCTTGTAGTTCTTCTTATAAAGTCGGAATGCCGTTTGACCATCTTTACTGATGTAATAACTTTTCTCATCACCACCTGCCAGGGTCATACCTCCAACGCCCATGCTCATTGTTTCCTTGGCAAAAGGATCATGGTAGATTTTAATACGCTGTGCGAAACCTGGATTTAGCAGTTGCATCTGCAAAGTCATCTTCTTTTTCTTCACCAGCACCTCGCTCTGCTCGAAGAAACCATAGCCGTCCCTCATTTTCTCCTGCTCTACATATTCGCTATTCCATTGGCGTGGATCATTCATGAATTCCGTGGCCTTGCCTAGCTTATCCCAATTGCTTTGAGGCAAATACATGTGCTTGATCTCTTCGGTCTTGTAAGTGATCTTCTTTCCATCAACTTCAATTTTCAATTCCTCAATTAAGCCCTTTTTTCTGTCGAAGCTCTTTATTGGGCCTTCGACTTCCGTGCCATCGAGCAAAGTAATATAGGTGGTCTTCTTTTTTGAGATTACATCGAATGGATTTAGCAGTTGCTGTGCATTTGTTTGAAAAGCAATAAGAAGAAAGCAGATAAGAGCCGAGAGCAGTGCCTTGTATTTCATAACATCATTTTTTTGCGAGCATGTGTAGTAGTATGTCATTGAGCCATTTTCAGGCATCGGTCTTCACAAAATAGCAAAAATCGACCAATTTGTTGAGAGGATATTCTGTGGATTGATTGCATATACAACAATTTTCCTTTAGCTTTACATCGTGGAACAAAGGAGCAAATTTCCAAACATAGCAAAATGCAATCCTTCTACCTGTATTTCAGGAAATATGATGAAGGCTAACCGTATTGTAGCGAATACATTCCGCAAGCATTTGAAGCCCTTTGGTATTACGGATAGTCAGCTCAGCATACTATTTGTTGTTACCAAAGCTCCGGATGTGAATCAGAAGCGTTTATCGGACATACTGTATCTGGAGAAGTCAACAGTGAATCGCAATATTGCAAGATTGATCGAGCGCAATTATATAGCCCTGGATGATAGACTGATGCTAAGCACTACTCAGAAGGGATTGATTTTCCTTGAAGAAGTCATTCCGCATTGGGACATGGCTATGAAAGAGATTAGGGGAATTCTGGGCAAGAAGGGACTTGCTGCTGTCGGAACAATTTTGAGCCAGTTAACTAAGTAGTTTTTTTTGAAACAATAGTTGCATATACAACTGTAGATCCTTGATCCTTGATCCTTGATCCTTGATCCTTGATCCTTGATCTCAAGTTGTATATACAACACCTAAACACTCTATAAATTGACAAATTATGAAGAATAGATCATTTCGCTCCCAATCAATTTTAGCAATTGCCATCTTATTATTGATTAGCATTGCATCTCTGGAGGCCCAGCAAACCTCCAATACCGGCGTACTAAAAGGAAAAGTCTATGACGAGTTGACGATGGAGACCTTGCCTTATTCCAACATTTACATTGAGGAAATTGGCATGGGACAAACCAGTGATGAAGAGGGTAATTTTGAAATTGTCAATGTTCCGGAAGGCCGCTATAACGTGTCGATATCCTACGTTGGCTACAATAAAAAATCGCTGACTGAGGTAAGGATTAGTCGCAACAAGATCGCTTTCTTCGAAATCCCACTCAGTCAAAACTCATTTGCCCTCGACGCTCTGGAAGTGAAAGCCTACAAGTTTGAAAACCTCGCAAGCATGCCCATCAGTACTTTTTCGATGTCGAGGGAAGAGATCTTCCGGAGCCCGGCTTCCAACGGAAATATCTTTAGGGCCATCAGCACCTTGCCTGGAGTACAAAGTGGAGGAGGCAGCTTTGCAGCATTAGCAGTTCGAGGACAAGGCACTGAGGAGAATGCAACTTTCGTTGATGAATTTCCGGTTTTCGAGTTGAGTCACCTTGCAGGAGGCGGTGGTGGATTTGACGATCCTAATGGTGGACGCTTCAGCATCTTTGGCCCAAGATCTGTAGATGCCCTGGTCTTGCAAACAGGTGGATTCTCCGCTGAGCATGGTCGACGAAGTTCTTCCTACATGGAGCTAAACATCAAAGAAGGTAATCCGGAAGATTCAGAAATAGATGCTGTTCTTTCCCTCACAGGTCCTTCTCTCAGCTACACAGGGCATTTGGGCAAAGTAAACATCTACAGCTCGCTGCGTTATCAGAACTTTGTGCCTGCATTGACGCTTACCGGGCAGGCCGAACTAGGCGATCCCAGCTTTGCCGATCTTACTTTAAAACTAACTTCACAGTTGTCAGAGAAACACAAATTGACTGTGCTTGCCTTGTATAATCCTGAAAGATATAGAAGAACAACGGAAAATGTTGTCAAGGATGGAAACAGAGATAACGGCCTTGAAAACAATTTCATCGGGGATGTCGACAATTCAAAGGGACTCTTCGGCCTCAAGTTGAAATCTCTTGTCAACAAAAAAAGCAATTGGACAAATCTGGTATACACTCGAGTGAAAAAGACGGATACAGACTTTGGACTCGCTTATCCCTATTATAGCTCTGATGGTCAGGTTCCAACCGCAGAAGACATACCGTACAATCCGACCAAAGGATACGTCAAGAATACAGAACGAGAAATTGGATTGCGTTCAATCTTTGCTTCTCAGCTAAATGATAAGGCAAGCCTAAAGTCAGGAGTAGATATTGCCAACCTCAGTATTGATCACGAGCGATTCCGGACTGAAAACGATACCATTTATTCCTTTTACAGAGCACATTTGCCAGCGAGTCAAGCAGAACAAAACTATTTTATTCTCGAACCTCAATACTACAATCGAACTTTCAAAGACAATGCCTTCAACTTTAGCGGTTACTTCAACATTCTCTATCACTTGAACGCCAAATTGAGCACCAATATCGGAGCGAGGTATGATTATACCGGATTTAGTGAAAAAGGAGTTTTCAGCCCCCGATTCAATTTGAACTATAAGCTGAGCGAAAGAACCAGCTTTACATTTGCCACGGGCCTGTTCTATCAAGATCCGATTCCGATTTTCGTGGCCGATAATACGGGAGCAGCATTAGAACAGGAGAAGGCAGTACATTTTATTTTGGGAGGAAAGCACTACCTCACTGAAGATTTGAAATTCACAGCAGAAGCCTATCACAAGTCCTTCTCTAATCTCGTTGCACGTTCCAACAGCAATATTAACGAGTTGGACAATATCGGTACGGGAGAGGCCTACGGGCTGGATCTTAGCCTAGTAAAAAGGTTATCCAACAAGTTTAACGGTTTGCTCAGTTATTCCTATTCTCAAAGTACCAGAGACGATCATGATGGCATTGGGGTCTACGATCATCTTTACAGTCAACCGCATATTTTCAACCTTCTTCTCGGTTTTCAACCAAACTCCAATTGGATATTCTCCGCAAAACTTAGATACTCAACAGGTCAGCCTTCAAATAGCTCTCGTATTTTTGAGAACGTTTTTGAGTCGAACGAATTCGTTAGGTTTGGTCAGGAGCTCATTGGCAAGCATGATATACGAAATGATGATTTCATTGGCATAGATCTGCGCATCGATCGAAGAATTCAACTCAGAAAATTCGCTATCAATGCTTTTCTCGATATTCAAAACGTAACCAATCGCGAAAATGCTGCGACTAGAACCTTCTACGAGATTACAGGATCCTATAAGCCTCAGGCACTGGGCATATTGCCAACAATAGGATGGCGTTTGGAATTCTAGAGACTGTTGTCTCAGGCCAAGATTGATGGATAGGTTCATCTAACCTATCCATCAATTAGGTCCCAAGGCATTAATGATTTTAAGAGAGTTGAGTTTTTTTCAAAAAAAAATCGCTATCTAAATTGTTGTTATGAAAAAGTTCATGTTAATATTTTTGGGAACCGATTAC
>JAHDEE010000047.1 GCA_020629005.1 Chitinophagales bacterium | reverse complement strand
GCCAGAGGCTGAGCAGGAACAAGCAGGGAAGTGCTGCATAATAGCGGAGCACAGGTAGCCCGCTTGCGCGAATCATTCTGTGTCGCTCCTAGAAAAACATCTATTGGATGTCCGCAAGACTCTGACTGGATTCGCGTGCTTCGCGAAGCAGAATCGACCATAGCAATATCTGATCCGCAGCACCTTCAGCCCAAGCCAGAACCACGCTTACTTAACCTAGCTGATGCGACAATAGAATTGTCGAATCGCTCGACCTTGCTAGCTAAGAGCTAGCCATCAGTTCCGTGATTTTTCAATTCCATTGGAGAATAAAGTAATGTAAGTAAGCTTGCATCAACTTGTCGATTTGGTGCTACGAAGCATCATGACGAGAAGTTGGTTGCAACCGAAGACAAGGCGCCACCATCTTACGACTATGAAGTATATTTTGCTAACCTTAATGATAGCCATTGGTGTTCCTTGTATGGCCCAGTTTGAAGAAGTGCAGACTATTGCTGCTAGGCACCAAGGAATTCATGGACTCGATTTTCGCACAATGGCGGACCTAAATGGCGATGGATTGAAAGATCTGGTGTTGGCTGATTGTTGGATGGCAGCTACAGAAGTAGATGGCTGGGCGGAGCCGATTTACTTTGATAATTCTTATGAATACCTGGAGTTTTTTGCAGTTGACTACGATGAAGATGGCGATTTGGATTTGCTACCTCGATTTACATCGAGAATGGATGAAGTGCCTGTTCAGGGCTTGCTGGTATTCGACAATGATGGTCTTGGGAATTTGACGCTCCAACAAATATTGCCGGGGTTTCATGGAGCGTTGTACAATGCAGCGGATTATGATCTCGATGGAGATATTGATTTGTTGGTTTCTGACGGTACAAGACCCTATTGGATGATCTATGAAAATGGATTTGACGTGGAAAATCTACTTGTCATAATCGATTTTAATTTTCTTCTTCCTTATCAACTGTTCCTGCCTGCTCTTGCAGACCTAAATGGAGATGGGATATTGGATTTGCTGAGCGTTGGAGTAGATTATTTTGATATGAATATTTGGATCGATGAGTATATTAGTGTGACTATATACGTTTCTCTCCCTGGTGGGCAATATGAAGCTACTTACTTGTATAGTCACACTGTATATGATGGGCATCTTGACGATATGGAGATCAGGGAGAGACCCTTGCATGTGGCTGACTTTAATGCTGATGAGCTGCTCGATGTTGCGGTTGGTTTATTTGACGAATGGAAGGTGTTCTACGGCAAGGAGGGAGGAGGCTATACACTGGGTCCGAGCTTTAATCCCGACCGAGATCATGCTTGTGTAATGAGATTAGAAGATAGAGATTTGCTCTTGTGTGATGATTTCCTTGACGATATGGGAGATGCAAAGCTATATGACTTGTCAGGAGTGGAAGAGAATTATACATATCTTGGTGAAGGTCCAGAAGAAGCCTATCTGCATTGTGCGGACCCACTAAACCTGGGAACTGACCAGATTGTCGCTTGTAGTCAGGAGCTTTGCAGTATTGAACTGTTTCTGCTTGAAGAGCAAAGCAACTCATCACCAGAATTGTTATATCAGGCAAGCCCCTGTCAGTATTCTGAAGCTGCTGTTTTAGATCAGAATCAAGATGAACGGCTAGATCTAATTCTCATCGACAACGAAAGAGCATACCTGGAAACCATTTTCAACGAAGGTTTTCTGCCCATGGATGAACCAGGCAATCGAATTGAGTTTGAGGGCAGTTTAACGTTTTTGCAAAGGAATCTGGAGCGAGTACTTTTGAAGCAAACAGCTCAAGACGATTCTGGCTATGTTGTTGAACTCCTTACCAATGAAGCGGGGGAGTACCTTGGTTTGGATACTATTGCCTTTCTGCCTGATGCCTCGAAGCTTCAGTTGGTAATTGAAAACATCGGCTCCCAGGGGGAGCTGCATGCGCTGCTGTACGATGAGCAAAGCAAGCTGTTGGACATCGTTTTGCTTGGGACCAGTAATGTATTACTGCAGTCGTTTGATCTGTCAGATGATGGAGGTAGTCTTCATTTCCAAACGGCGGACCAGGGCAGTGATGGTGACAAAGATATCTTTTACTACAGCGATAGCGATGAGGCTTATAACTCAAACATCTATCTTCTGGAGAATGTTGACGGTGTATTTGCCGAGCCGTTGGTTATTGGTACTAACGCTAACCTTAAGAAAGTGGTTGCTTTTCACTTTGATCAAGATGGCCTGGTGGACTTTCTCATACATGAGAAAGAGGGTCCCCTGAAGATAATTAAGCAGACCGAGTGTCAGTCGACAGAGTCATTTCAAGAACTTAGTTCTAGTATCTTGAATGTGAATACGGTGATTTTTGATGCTGATCTGGATGGGGATTTAGATTTTGCTTGCTATGAATATGCACCTCCTGAAGGAAGCGGCTTTGTGTACCTCAATAATGGCGAGTTGCCGATGGATTCCTATCTTGTTGCTTCTTGTGATCAACCTAGTGGTCATTTTCTAAGTGTAGACTTGGTGCACGATGAAAAACCAGAGCTTATTCTCTTTTTGCCAGCTCCTGCCAACCAGATTCGCTCCTACAGAAATACAATTGCAACAACAAGCAATTCCGGTTCTTTGATAGATCACATAGAGATTTACCCTAATCCAGCCAAGGAGCAAATCACCATTTCTGGCCACACTAAAACGGCGACTTTTATGCTTTATAATTCTGTCGGCGATCTACAACTTTCTGACCAAATGGATCCCGGTCAGTTTCGTTTGGAAACCGGAGGATTCTCCGCCGGCATTTATACGCTTATACTATCCGTCCGAGGAAAGCGCATTGTACGGCGTTTTGCCGTGCTAAAATGATCAGGGATTTTCCTTAATTGTCGAATGGCTCGATCTTGCTGGCTAGTTTCGAGTAAGTCGCTTGCAAAAATTGTGGAGAATCGATGTAGCGCGATGGAGAGGCGGCGCAAAATAGCCCTGGGCGCAGCGGCTATGCAGTGCTGCCCTGCTGTGGTGACTGCCAGCCTATGGTAGCTCGACGATAGGAGAGATGCCAGAGGCTGAGCAGGAACAAGCAGGGAAGTGCTGCATAATAGCGGAGCACAGGCAAGCCGATAACGCGAACTAATGCCCTTTCGCTCCAAATAAAAAATCCCGCCCAAATCTCCTCGAAAATTGCATTATAAGCGTATATTTGCCATCCCGAAGGAGAGAAATGAGCCTCTGGTTTGTAGAAATCACAAAATTTATCTCATTCGCAGGCGTTCAGTCTAAAAACCAAAAACTATTCCCGGGGGATTAGCTCAGTTGGCTAGAGCGTTTGACTGGCAGTCAAGAGGCCAGCGGTTCGAATCCGCTATCCTCCACCAAAAGCAGCTATCTTTATAGGGTAGCTGCTTTTCTGATTTTATACGTCACCAGTCACCAGTAATCCGTCATCAAGATCAGTAATCCGTCACCAGTCATCAGTAATCCAAAAGCGGCCTCATAGTTCAATGGATAGAATAGCGGTTTCCTAAACCGTAGATCCAAGTTCGATTCTTGGTGGGGCTACCAAAGACTCCGTAACCCTCTGTTGCGGAGTCTTCTCTTTTTTTGAAAAAGTTTTTTGATGAAAAATGTGACTAGTTGGCATTGATAATCTGTTAGTTATGATTCATTTGCTGAATAATGCAAAATAAAGTTGGAAAGTTGATGTGACTTATTTACCTTAGTATCGTCGCCGGAAGTGAACGGTACGACAAGTAAATCAAAAGCAGAAGGAGTGATTTAGATTGCCCCTCCCACCGGCTCGGGAGGGGCAGTCATTCTCCCTTCGAACATCGATCCCTACCGCACAAAACCAACAATACGGGTTTAATTCTTTTCATAATTCCCTTCCTGCTTCAGGAAGGGTTTTTTTTTGCCCGCAAGAGCCGGAAAAGCTTTAAAAATGTTCTTTCAGAGCTGCTTCCACTCGTCTACATTTACATCAGTATCGAGCTTTTTCAGAGCAGTACATATTCTCAATTAATCTATTTGGCCTTTGTTAGGTGACGAGGCAACTATTTTGCCTCTTAATGGGGTTATAGAACCGAAATGAATATCGCCCGAACCTCCATATTAATCCTGGGGCTGAGCTTGCAACTCAGCATCTGCGCTGCACAGTCGGCAGATTTTCAAGCCACCGTTCTGCGGCAAAAGCAGCCCGTGGCCCTCGCCAGTCCTTTCGATACGGATGCTTTCGCAGGCCCTAAGCTCACGACCACAAAGCCAAGCACCCTGGTCAATACCATAACCGTATTGAATCGAGATCAGCTACCTGAATCAATAGGCGACTATCTTGCTAAAGGCCATGAAGAGCCTGAGGAGTTTTTTGCGCAGTTGATTTGGGAAGGAGAGGAGTTTGTCTATCTGCTTGGGCTGTTGGATAAAACTGGTTTTCATATACTTACCTTTGATCCTACTGGCTTATTGCTTAGTCGTGAAACGGAGCCTCTTAAGCATAACTGATCGCTTTCCTTTAACAGCGGCGCATCAATTTGACGATGCATGTCCGCTGGCATGTGGACCTTTACGTGGCAATGTTGTAAATTATGCCTCGTAAAATTACCGCAAATATGAATGAGCCTTCACGACCATGTATCTTCTTGTTAGTATTGCTTGCTGTCCTCTGGCTGCCTGGCACAGCTGGGCTTGCTCAACAGATCATGTATACAGAAGTTGAAATTCCAATCAGCAATGGTGATGACTGGGACGAATTGCTGCAATCTAATGTCGATCTGGATCATTATTTTAAGACCGACGAAGGAAATGTGCGACTGGTAGTGGAGGAACGAGATATGATCTTGCTTAATGAGGCAAACATAGCTTATCGGGTGCTGCACGAAGACTTGCAGACATATTATGGCACTTTGTTATCCAGTGAACGGAGCCTGCAGGATTTAAAGGCAGATTGTGGTTTGGAGAATTTTAGCCTGGGGAGCATGGGCGGATATCTGACTTATAGTGAAATAATGACACAGTTATCGCTGATGCGAGAATTGTATCCCCAGTATGTATCAACAATCGATACCATCGGCTTGAGTTTTGAAGGCCAAATGGTACCCGCCATAAAATTGTCTGATGATCCCAACGAAGATCAATCAGATATCGAAGCCGTTGTGTATTTTGAGTCTTTGACACATGCCAGAGAACCGAATTCAATGATGGTGTTGATCTATTATATGTGGTGGATCTTGGAAAATGCGGAGCAGAATCCGGAGATTCAATATTTGCTGGAAAACCGCGAAATCTATTTTGTGCCTGTCGTAAATGTGGATGGATACTTGTACAATGAGGAAATTGCTCCTGGGGGTGGAGGAATGTGGCGCAAGAGTAGAAAGATCAATGAGGTCGATGAAAGCTGCTGGGGAGTAGACCTCAACAGAAATTATGGCAATTTATGGGGAATGGACATTGGTAGTAGTGGGGATCCTTGTTCACCAACGTATCGGGGAGAAACTCCCTTTTCCGAAATTGAGTCACAGAATGTTCGTGACTTCGTGGCCAAAATCAACCCCGCCCTTGCCTTTAGTAATCATTCTTATGGGAATAAATTCATGAATCCGCTCTCTCCTGTAGATTCACTGGTAGATTACGAAAGCTACTCGGAGTTTTCTTCTGAATTCACACCTTATACCTACAAAGGATATGGTCTCGTGAGTGAAATGCTGAACTACTACAGTTCTGGTACTACCCGCGATTATCTACATGGGCAAGGTATCTATGCCTGGACACCCGAAATTGGCGAATCATTCTGGCCCTTGCAGAGTGAGATCTGCCCAATTGCCCAAACCTTTCTCAAATCGCTGCGATATGCTACCTGGGTTGCCGGAGATTATACAAAAATCATTAGTGCCCGATTGAAAGAGTCGGAATTCCTGGAGACGAATCAGCCAGGTCTACTCTCGGTCGCCATCAGGAATCGTGGAATCTCGAAAGCTGCCAGGGAAGTCGAGGTGGAACTCCTTTCGCAAGATTCTCTGGTTACCATAACTCAGCCTATACTTACAATTGACAGCCTTCCTGCGAGAAGCAGCCTGATCGATGTTTTGGAATTTGAGATTTTTCGAGAGACCGGATTGCAGCCATCGGAGGAGGTACAATTTGAGTTGATCATTAGACAAGAGGGAGTCGAAACTGATAGACAAGCCCTCAGTTTTTATACAGCAGCTCCCAGCTCCCAGATCCTGTTTTCTGATGATGCGGAGCAAGGTATGGGACAGTGGATTAGTAACGGTGCACCAGGCTGGGACACCACTTTTGTTGATGCCGTCAGTGGCGCTCATTGCTTTGCAGATAGCAGGTATGGAAATTACCTGCCGTTTAGCAGCAGTTATATAGAAATGAAAGATGCAGTTGATCTGACACAGTCGTCTAGACCAATACTTGAGTTTCAGGCCAAATGGGCTTTAGAGTACGGATTAGATGAAGTTGCGGTTGAATTAATCGACGAATTGGGCTTTAAAGTCCATCTTGGACAATACTGCCTCACCTCGGGACCCGAGCCTCCGGCAAACAACTTTACCGGTCACCGACATTGGCAGAATGTACGATATGATCTTGGACAATTTCGGGATCAGCTGATAAAAATCAGAATAACAATCTATTCAGACAATATGGTGCAAAGTGATGGCTTTTTCTTTGATGATATCAAAATTATGGATCTTGGACTTGAATTTCCGGTGCAAGGCAGCGATCTTAAGGAGACTTCAGTGCTGAGCATTTTTCCAAATCCAACTAACCAGCTTGTTAGCTTATATATTGGGAAAGATTTGCAAGAGTTCGAACGCTGGGAATTGTGGTCATTCTCAGGTCAATTGATCCAACAGAGTCCTATCCTCGAAGAGCTCTCGACGATTGATCTAAAGGATAGAGCGGCAGGAGTTTACCTCTTGGTTGTGAGAGGGAAGACTACATCCCTTGTGGAGAAAGTGACTGTTTTGCATCATTAATGCTATGCTTTAAGTGGTAATAGCGATCTAGGAGAATGCTGCCCTTGTCAGCGTCTCGCTTGTTTTGCTTTGGTAAAGAATTGTTTGTGTATTTCAATTTGTGTAAATTGTTGACACAAAGTGTTGCCTTATATTTTTATTGTAAATCAGACTTGCCACTTTAGAATATTAACTTCGATGTTTTTTTGGGTTTGGAATCAGTAAATTAGTGGCGAAATTGTCTTAGTAAACAAGAAGTGCGATTTTTTAAGTATTTTAGGTATTGTATGCAGCAAAGTCTGGTTTTGTGACAGATTTTGATATTTATTTTCGTTTGCAAACTGACTTGTTGACTGTTTTGCGTATAAACAAAGAGGCTTCAAAAACTGTAGGTATATCAGACCTCAGGAAAAAGCAAAATGTATTGTATAGGGGATGCTTCTAGTGTATGGGAACACGAAAACGACATTGAATAGTGCGCTAATGTCAATGAAAGCATTCGAATACACACCCTTTTAGGGTGCCTAAATTTATGAGTATTGGACTTTTAAAGCTTGGGACCTTTTTAAGTCTAATTTGGCTAACTTAGAAAAAGGTAGGTTTTCCTGCCTTTTTCTTTTTTTATGCACCATACATTAGTGCTACGCAAACGGAGTACGCAACACCTTTCATGGCTTCTGTTTCTGTCATCCATCGTTGCTCGTCTGTCACCTAGCTACGGCTATGCGCCATCCTCGCGCCGCGGCTGACAAAAAAGATAAGCTCCTAAAAGGCGTCACGTACTTCGTTTACGCAGCACGAGGAGGATATTCCGGCCGATTCCAATTGCATCTGAAGGAAAAGAGCTAAATTTGACTTCAACCGTGGATGCTTTTATGAAATTTTCCATCAACCAGGATTTACAGTATTGCAAGGACTTTCAGCAGAAGAAACTGGCTGTCCTGATTGACCCTGATAAAGTCTCGGAAAAGGGGATTGATCAGCTGATCGAGAATGCAATTGCAGCGGAGGTTGATTATCTGTTTGTTGGAGGCAGTTTGCTGGTGGATGACTCTTTTGAACATTGCATATCCCACATTAAGGCGCATTGCAAAATCCCGCTGATCATTTTTCCTGGCAGTATATTCCAGATGAGCGCAAAAGCGGATGCTATTTTCTTCTTGTCTTTGATTTCTGGAAGAAACCCCGAATTGTTAATCGGTCAACAAGTCCTGGCTGCGCCAATTCTTCGGTCGATGGATATCGAAGTAATGCCGACCGGATACATGCTCGTTGATGGAGGGGCACCTACTACAGTTTCTTACATCAGCAACAGCCAGCCAATTCCACGTGATAAACCTCCAATCGCGGTTTGCACCGCATTAGCAGGAGAAATGTTGGGGCATAAGCTCATTTATATGGACTCTGGCAGCGGAGCACAATATCCTGTTTCAGAAGAAATGATCAGGGCAGTAGCCAATAACGTCAATGTCCCCTTGGTCATCGGAGGAGGAATTCGCAATCCAGAAACTGCGGCTAAAATTTCGAGAGCCGGTGCGGAACTTATTGTGGTAGGAAATGCGTTCGAGAAGGAACCGAATTTGGTTTTTGATATGTGCCAGGCTGTCCATGAATGTAGTCTGGCGCTTCCAAGCAAAGCATGAAAGCAGTCGTTTACAAATCCACAGGTAGCTGGTATACCCTCAAAACATCAGAAGGGGATTTCGTTGAATCCCGAATGAAAGGCAAGTTTAGACTTGACGGAATGCGCACCACCAACCCAATCGCGGTGGGTGATCATGTGCAGATCGAGATGGAGGAGGGCTTACAAACCGCTGTTATTACCGGCATCGATGACCGCAAAAACTACATCGTAAGACAGTCTCCGCGAAATGTCCATCTTCGACACATCATTTCGGCAAATATGGATCAGGCTTTATTGATCTGTTCCTGCAAAAGCCCGCGAACGCCCACTGGTTTTATTGATCGATTTGTCATTACAGCAGAAATGTATCACATTCCTGTACATCTGGTATTCAACAAACGCGACATTTATAAGGACAAGCAGATGCGACAGTACGAGGCCATGAGGGAGGTCTATGAATCTATCGGATATCCTTGCAGGTTGGTAAGTGCGCATGAGCCGGAAGATATTGAAGGAATCAGAGAGCTGCTAAAAGACAAAGTTACCCTCTTCTCAGGTCAGTCCGGTGTGGGAAAATCTTCCTTGATAAATGGTCTGCAGTCGAACCTGGAAATCAAGACAAAGGAAGTCTCTTCCTACAACGAAAAAGGACTACATACCACCACTTTTGCCACTATGTATGACTTGGATTCAGGTGGTCAAATCATCGATACTCCAGGCATCAAGGAACTGGCCCTTGTCGATCTCGATTCCTTTGAAGTATCACATTATTACCCAGAAATGCGTAAGCTGATAGGCTCTTGCAAATTCAACAATTGCCTGCACCTCAATGAACCGAAATGCGCTGTCAAAGAAGCACTGGAAGAAGGGCAAATTGCAGATTTTCGATATCAGCATTATCAAAAGATACTGATGGAAATGGGGGCACATTAATCCGGTTAGTAGCAAAATAATATAAGCAAAGCCCTATTGATACGGTGATCAACAGGGCTCTTTTACCTATTTCCAGGCTTTCTTAACCTCAACCAAAAAGCTACAAGGTTCCTCTCAGCTTTTGCTCTCGCTCTATCGCTTCAAACAAGGCTTTAAAGTTTCCTTTGCCGAAAGACTTTGCACCTCTTCTCTGAATGATCTCATAAAAAACTGTTGGGCGGTCCTGAACGGGCTTAGTGAAGATTTGTAACAAGTAGCCTTCGTCATCTCTGTCAACTAGTATATTTTGCTCTTTCAGCAATGCAATATCTTCGCTGATTTCGCCTACTCTGGCGCTAAGGTCTTCATAGTAGTTGTCCGGAACATACAAAAAGTCTATGCCTCGCTTTCTTAGCTCAGAGACTGTCTCTATAATGTTGTCAGTTGCGATAGCAATATGTTGCACTCCAGCATCGTGATAGAAATCCAGATATTCCTCAATTTGAGACCGCTTCTTTCCCTCCGCAGGCTCATTGATAGGGAACTTTACATAACCATTGCCATTGGACACCACTTTAGACATAAGAGCTGTGTATTCGGTAGAAATATCCTCATCATCAAAAGTGATCAATAGCTGAAAGCCCATCACTTTTTCGTAGAATTCAACCCATTTGTTCATCTGGCCCCAGCCAACATTGCCAACGCAATGATCCACATATTTCAGACCCACCGGCTTTATCTTCATCTGAGAGCTTCGTGGCTCAAATCCAGGCATAAAAGCCCCAGTGTAATTTTTGCGTTCAACAAACTTATGGATCGTCTCACCATAAGTATGGATTCCCGATACCACTATCTCACCATCATCATCTTTCAAGACTTCTGGTTGCATAAAGGCTTCTCCTCCTCGTTTGGTAGTCTCTTCGAATGCCTTTCTGGCATCATCAACCCACAGTGCCATAACTTTCACGCCATCGCCATGTTTCAAAACATGCTGGCTAACAGGGCTTTCAGGCTGCATTCCGGCAGTCAATACAAATCGAATCTTATCCTGTTGCAGTACATAGGAACATCTGTCTTTTATTCCTGTTTCTGGCCCCGCATAAGCCACCAGTTCAAATCCAAATGCTGATTGATAATAATAGGCTGCCTGCTTGGCATTGCCAACATAAAACTCGACATGATCCGTGCCGAGAAGCGGAAGAAAATCCTCACTCGTGATTTCCTTCGGGTCTATTACAGTATTCTCCATGCGTTTCTAACTTTTCTTGTCTAATTGATTTTGTTGTTTTTGGGCTTTACAGAAATTATTGACAACCTCCATTGTTAATCTCCGTGTTCTAGCCAACTCAAATAATATTCCGGGTCTTCAATTTTCAATGCGGCTTTAGTCAACTGCAATGGGCGGAAAGTATCCACCATCACAGCAAGTTCCGCCGTGTCTTTGGCGCCAATCGACTTTTCTACTGTACCGGGATGAGGACCATGAGGTATCCCGCCCGGGTGCAGTGTGATCTGACCGCGCTCAACATTTTTTCTACTCATGAAATCTCCGTCCACATAGTACAGCACTTCATCACTGTCGATATTTGAATGATTGTAAGGTGCTGGAATGGACAGCGGGTGATAGTCAAACAAACGGGGCACAAAGGAACAAACCACAAAGCCTTTTGCCGCAAACGTTTGATGCACAGGCGGTGGCTGGTGTACACGCCCCGTGATCGGCTCGAAGTTGTGTATACTAAAGCCAAAAGGATAGCAGCAACCGTCCCAGCCTACCACATCAAACGGATGGGTAGAATAGTGAAACGGATATAGAATTCCCTGCTTCTTGATTTTTACCAGAAAATCTCCCTGCTCATCATAAGTTTTCAGATTTTCAGGAGTCTTAATGTCCCGCTCACAAAACGGAGAATGCTCCATCAGTTGCCCGGTCTTGCTGCGGTAGCGTTTTGGATATTCGATTGGACTAAAAGACTCAACGATAAATAATCGATTATCGCTGCTGTCGAATGAAAGCTGATAGATGGTGCCACGAGGAATAACCAGATAGTCGCCGTACTCAAAAGGAATCTCTCCGTACAAAGTGAGCAATTTTCCACTGCCTTCATGAACAAACAGCATCTCATCAGCATCAGAGTTCTTATAGAAGTAGGTACTATTCTTATCTTGAGGAGCAGCCAGTGAAATATGACAATCCTGATTCACTAGCACAGGGACTCTGCTCTCGAGGTAATCCCGCTTTGGAGCCACATTGAAACCCTTGAAGCTGCGATGCTGCAACTGGTGCTCATAGGCAAGCTCCGGTCGCACATCAATTGCCGTTTCAATATGCTTTACAATAGTGGGAGGGTAGCAATGATAAAGCAAAGAATATTGATCAGAAAAACCCTCTGTTGAGAAGAGTTCCTCGGCATACAAGCTACCATCCTCTTTGCGGAATTGGGTATGCCGCTTTTGCGGAAACTTACCTCTTTGAATATAGTGTGGCATGCGCTTTTTGCAAAGGTAACTAATACTCCCGATTATGTCAGTAGGAATTTTTCAAGGCTATTACGGCTGTATTTTCCCGAATTCCCGAGTTATCAGGCAACCAATTTACACATAGTAGCATATACCACATACACCAGTGCTGTGTAAACAAAGTATGTGACACCTTTAAGGAGCTTATCTTTTTGTCAGCCTAGGCGCGAGGATGGAGCATAGCCTTAGCTACGTGACTGACGAGCAACGAAGGATGACAGAAATAGAAGCCCTTAAAGGTGTTGCGAACTTCGTTTGCGTAGCACTAGGACTCGCATCGGCACGTTATCTGTATTATCTTTAGCACAAAACTACCCCATTGAAAAGGTTTTACAGAGCGTTGCCCAAAAGGCAATGCCAAATATGGTATATCTGCATCTTGTTGTTGACATTGGCTCCCGCATGCACCGACGTGGAGGAACGGTACAGCGGTGTATTGCAGGAGATTAACCTTAAGGAAACAGAGCTTAAGCGTAATTTTAAAAGTGCGATTTCGGAAAGGGAAAGGGAACATATCAGAAACAAGGCCTATCCCCACATCTTCTACACAATCGAGCAGATCTTGTTCGAAGAATGGTACGGGACAGCCTGGGACTTCTACGGTACAACCGAAATCCCAAAAACCGGCAAGATCGCCTGCGGTTACTTTGTTTCCACAGTGTTACGCGACGCCGGATTTCCCATAGAAAGGAGGAAACTTGCGCAGCAGAGTTCGGAGAATATTATAAAAACCCTTGTCGAAGACAAGTACATTAGTAGATATAGTAACACTGCCATCGAAGCTTTCGAACAAGACCTAGTTCAGCAAGGGGATGGGTTTTACATATTAGGACTCGATACGCATGTCGGCTTCCTACGGGTGCTAAACGGCAAAGCCTTCATTATCCATTCCAGCTATTCCTGGTGGGGAGGCGTAAAGCGAGAGTGGGTAGGAAAGTCGGACGTGGTAGTAAAATCGAAATATCGTGTCCTGGGTAAAATCAGTGATAACGACGAATTACTGGAAAAATGGCTGGTAGACAAACTCATAAAAACGAAAACCAAATCATAACCTAAACCCTAATTGCTATGAAGCACCTTATATCTTTTTTGAGTATCCTTTTAATGACAGGAGCATTTGCACTGGCCCAACAAGTGACATTGTATGGCTTTTCCAATGGGAATCTCGTGAGGGTCAACCCGCTTACGGCTGGAGTCGATGTGGTTGGAGACATTCCTGGAGTCGATGCCATCGCCATTGGCTCATCTACATTTGATCATTACCTGCGCAGATACATCTGCATTGGAGGTTCCGGCAGCGGTCTGGTCTCAGTCGATGCCGTTACCGCCACATTGATGAGCTCAGTACCGACTCCAACCTACCCCGAAGTGTTCACCAGAGAACTGGAATACGATCTTCAATACGACGTATTGTACGGACTCAAGAGCATCCTGTATGGCGATCTGAATGTTGAAGTGCAATCCGACACCTATCTCAGTCGGGTGAACATTGAAACAGGAGAGGAGGAGCTGCTAGGCGAGCTTCCGGAAATCGATGTAATATTCACCAACACTTCCACTTACAATTCCAATGAAGGTTTGTACACCGTCATTGGACGTGATCAACAGGGACAGGATCGCATCTTTACAATTGATGTGGAAACAGCCGAGATTGTACATCAGCCAGCGATGCAGTCTGCCGGCAACCTCGAACTTCAATACGATGTAGCCGCAGGCAAATACTACGGTATCAAAGGAATCAATGGCGGCACTGTAGATTTTGTAGAGGTCGATATTACCAGCGGCGAAATCACAGTGCTTATGAATACAGACGCCGAAGCAATTGCCTTGGGTTCAGGAATCTACAGTCAGATGGATCAACTGTTCGTCTTTATCGGAGTAGATGCTGATCAGCAAAAGTCGTTTTATGTTTTGAGTGGAGAAAATAGTGAACTGATATCCAAGCAGCCAGTTCAGGATATGGCGATCGAATTGCAGGCGGACAACACCAACTTTGCCAACTTCTATTTCAACAAAGCTACTTCAAACAATAGCCTGTCAACAGGCGAACTGTCCGTGCAGCTTTACCCAAATCCAGTAGGTCAACAACTCAATTACCATCGCGAATCGCAGGTTCCAGCAACGCTTGAATTGCACAATATGGCCGGGCAACTGATCACTACACATACCTTAAATAATACCAGGGGAAGCATTGATGTCACTGGCTTAGCCAATGGACTTTATTCAGCTACGTTTATTCAGGGAGACCAGATACAAAAAAGGCAGTTTCTGAAGAACTAGCAGACCAGGTGATCAATAAACAAACCAAGACGCCACATTTCGGAGCATCAAAAGTTCCGGAATGTGGCGTTCATCGTTTTTATGCTCCGCCACTTATCGACTACAATGCCCATTCATCCTATTTTTAGCTGTGTTGCGCCATCAATTGCTTAAATTAGTGGCATAGAACCCTAATTGTTAACATCCCAAAAGCCCTCAAATGACAAATCTTTTAACCCGAATCTTTCTCTTTAGCCTGGTACTCCCTACTTTTTCGATGCAAGCTCAGGATATCCCCTGCAAAGAATTGCTTTTCATCCGCACAGCTCACCATTATCCTGAAGATTACAAAGAAGAATTAGAACAAGCCCAGGCAGAAATTATCAAGTTCGAACCCGATATTTTCATCACAGAATACATAGCACCGGACGACATGCAGAGTCTCAAAGCATTTGAGTCCAATGCGCTGATATTCCCAAATCGCTTTAAAAGCGACAAGCAAGAAATCCCCGAAGCAGACGATCCTCAAAGCAATTCGCTCATCCAAAAGCTAAAGCAGATTCGCAAACTAGCTCAGCAACACGATCAGGCAAATTACGAGTATCTCGGTTACCTGTTTTACAAGGAGTTGAAGCTTGCCCCTCCGAAAGTAAAGGAAGCCATCTTGGAGATCATGAGAGAAAATTTCCTACCGGAAGACAGCCTGCAAAAGTACATCCGATCAGGTCGCAGCAATGAGTATCAGCTCATTGCTTTTCCGGCAGCAGATGCCCTGGGCTTCGATAAGGTATACGCTATGGACGACCAGTCCGACAGCGAGGCATTCCATCAGAATTGGGGTGCCTGCGCCGACGGTTACGAGAATCAGGCCACCGCCGTTTTCTCTGCAGGTATTGATTCCCTGGAGGCACTTTCGGTTGAAAAACAACAAATGCTTCAGTGCCTCAACACCGAAGCGATCGACCAGATCGATGAGTTTGTGTACGAGATTCCACTGAAGTACAGCAAGAATCACAAAGCAGCTGTCATTTATGAACACTATTGGGAAAAGCGCAACCAAAAAATGGTCGAAAACACCCTGGAAATACTGCGCGAAACCAAAGCCGAAAAAGCAGTATTGATTGTTGGTGCCTCTCACGGACGGCACATGGAAGCCCTTCTCAAAGAAGCCGGCATCAAAGTCACCAAGCTCTTTCACGACTCCAACCAATGTTCCGAGGAGCCCATGCACAAGCTTGCCAAAGAAGTACAAAATCTGATGAAAGAATAGCCGGAAGAAATGCCCCAGGCTAACGAATAGGTGGGAATCCACTTTCAGTAAGATTTTTTGGAGCGAATCTAATCCCCCCTGGCATACGGCTGACCCGTGCTCCGTTCCAATTCCTGCTGCGTCTGCCTGCTACAGCAATGCCCCTGTGGTCTCTCCGCAGGCTCCGAGCCCCCATGGGCATGCTTCCGCCACGGCATCCACAGCACTCATTTCCTCTACGCCCGGGGCTATTTTGCACGGTCTGTCCCTCATCTACAATGCTGCTTTGCACCTTTGTCCCGATACCGAACAGCCATTTGAAGATTGAACCTACAAGTAATCCAATCTCGACAAGAATGCTTCGCGGTTTCTTTTACTGAGCGGTACTCGTTTTGAAGATAATAGGATGGTATTATCTTGCAAATCGACCCCATCAACCTTTTTAATGTTGACAAAAAAGCTACGGTGGGATTGCACAAAAAACTGCCCGCTCAGGCGGCTGAGCAGATCACTCATCTTGATGCGAATGAGATACTTTCGATCTGGAAGATGTACCCGACAGTAGTGTCCATCTGATTCGAGATACAAGATATCCTCTACAGCGACTTTTTCCAGCTTTTGTCGATCTTTAATGAACATATGTCCTTGATGCAGGAAATCTTCTTTCCACTCACGCTGCTTATGCTCATCGGAGCTAGCCCGATTTTCTGTATTTTGTCTATGGAGCTGAGAGACGCTAAACTCGATACTGCGTTGAAGCTGAATTTCGCCAAACGGCTTCAGCAGAAAGTTAACTGCGTTTACCCGCTTGGCTCTGGCAAAGGTCCCTCGATCATCCTGGGAAGAAATGAAAATAATTGGCACAGGCCATCTTTGATGTATTAGCTCCGACAACTCTATCCCATCATATTCTCCTTCTATCCCTATATCCATAAGGATGAGATCCGGCACCACACGCTCAATTAATGAAAGTGCGTCCTTACTATTGTCTACAGTCCCCAAATGATCATAGCCTAGTTTGTCGATAAGCATTTCCAGCTGATCGGCAAACAGAGCTTCATCTTCAACTATTAAAACAGTGAAAGGCATATAAATCGTTTCAACAAAGCCGTCCTACTTACTGAATATTTCGAAGCAAAAAATAAGTACGGCAAGTACCTCGGTTGGCAGAAAATCCTGCCGACCGAGTCCATGCCAATTTGGGATTTGCTCCAAATAAAATTACCTTAGCAATATACACAATATAGTGTAGAACCTCATGTATCTTGCTCTTCAAAGATTAATCGTCTGCCAATGCCACAAGGGGAAAAGGAATCAAGGATCCTGAGCCAATTGCAAGAGCAAATTAGCGCTAAAGACCTGGATGATCGCTTTGAGGGATTCCTGAAGATGACCAATTTTTGGATCCGCAGAGATGTGGACAAGGCAGAATCCTATGCCCATTCCTGGCTGAAACTCGCGAAGGCAGAAGCGAATCAATATCAAGAGCTGCTCTGTAGAAATAAGTGCCATGTCGTTCATCTTTACCGAGGAAACAAAGCCAAAGCCAGAGAAGGTTTCCTGGGTTTGTTGAAGCAAGCTGAAGAGCTTCAAATCCTCGATCTATGCTCTGCCTTGTGCAACAATATTGCCGTGACTTATCAAATTGCAGATCGCGAAAAGCACCTGAGTTATCTACAAAAAGCGATTGGATATAGCAGAGCTTGCAATCATCTGGATTTTTTGGCAATACAATTGTCTAACTATGCCAATACTTTGGTAGCAGATGGAGACATCGATGCAGCTTTACCTTTTTTTCAAGAGTCCTCTCAGATCGCAAGGCAGCAAAATAATCTTGAACGCATGATGTGGAATAGCTTCTACCTCGGTGGCTATTACCTCGAACAGAAGCAATTAGATAAGGCTGAATCACTTTTGCAAACTGCAGCCGAATTAAACAAAAGCGTTGAGCACAAGAATTTTCGTACACAATTGCAAATTACAACTCTGGAGCTTCACAGTGCACAGAAACAGTTTGCCAAGTGCATCGAGCTAGCAGAGCAATTACTTAGCAAAAGCGAAATACAGAGCCATAAGCTTCATCTCAGACGCTGTCTGATTTTAGTGGGAGAGGCCTACTTAGGGCAAAACAATTTGGAAGCCGCCGAAAAACATCTAGAAAGGGCAAGAGAGCTCATTGATCCCGAAAATTTTCTCGATTTAGCCTTTGCTTTAGAGCATCTGGAAACGATCGCTCTGAGTAAAAAAGACTACAAAAAGGCCCATCAATTGTTGCAAGAAAGAATGCAAATCAATCAGGAATTTCACGCGGTAGACAAGACAGAAGCAATGAGTAGAATGCGAGTGAAATTTGATGCAGAAAGGAAGGAACGAGAAAATGAATCGCTGAAGATAAAAGTAGAGCAATCCGAAAAGATTGCCTCGCAAAACAAAGAACTGCAACGGCTCAATTCAACCAAAGACAAGTTCTTCGGCATCATTGCCCATGATATTCGTAGCCCAATTATTGCCCTGGAAGGAGTCGGCGAGCAAATGCAATATTACTTAGACAGGGGCAAAGAAGAGAAGCTATTGAACCTCGCCGTACGGGTTGATAATACTGCCCGCAGATTGAGCAGCCTGCTGGACAATTTGCTAAGTTGGGCTCTGCTACAGCAGGGACTCATTCCTTATAATCCCAAGACCTTGAACTTGTCAGAGCTTGTTGACGAAACAGCGATGATGTTTTCTCACAACGCATTCCTAAAGAATGTTAAGCTCAGCCAGGAGGTTCCGAAACAGACTGTTGTTTATGCTGATGAATCCGGGCTAAAGACAATCATGCGAAATCTGCTCAGCAATGCCATAAAGTACAGTCATCGAGAAGGTGAAGTTAGAACCCTGGTGGAGACTAGAGGGTCGGAAGTTCAGATTCAGGTCAAAGACAATGGTATAGGAATTCCTTCCAATGACTTGAAGAAGTTGTTCACTTTGAACACAAAAAGCCAGAAGGGAACTGCAGGGGAAAGAGGAACTGGCCTTGGACTGAATCTCGTTCTAGAATTAGTCAAGCTCAACAAAGGACAAATTTCTGTAGCTAGCGAACCAGGGCTTGGGACCTGCATCACTATCATCTTTCCCACCGATTCGTGATTAGCTGCCCCGTTTTCTATTTCTCGATGCACCTGCACGAATGCTGTCCCTAAGCTCATTGTCAGTTTACAGGGACCAAATGTTCTTTGTTGCTCTAGTGGTTCGAAAGCTAAGTTCGTGATACCTTTAACGAGCTTATCTTTTTGTCAGCCGAGGCACGAGAAGGAAGCATAGCCATAGCTACGCGACCGACGAGTAACGAAGGATGACAGAAATAGAAGCCGTTATAGGTGTCATGAATTTAGGGATAGGGAATCAATAACTGTCCGATTTTGACGTCGCTGGAAATGATTTAGACGAGGCATTTTTTGACAGCATCCTTGTTGGCTGGTGGAGAAAAATAACGATGGATAAATCATTTCCAGCAAGTCAAAATGGACATTTATTGATTCGCTGTCCCTTAGTTTTTGATCCACTAGCAACATCAGTCGCTTAGCGTGTGCCATCTCTCCGCTTTTCCCGTTCATGACAAAACTCCACCCACTCATGCCATCTCATATGTCATTTGGGACAATGGCCTGATTCCGACCTTTATCTGCTGCATCTTAGCATTGTAAACGGTAAACAAACCAACAATACCGGACCATTGTAAATCTTTAAAATTTTTGCCTTATGAAACTCTCAAACTATTTTTTCTTATTGGCGATGCTTTGTACCACCTTTTTCAGCTGTGAAGATGTCGATCCTTTTTCTGATGATCCCGAGCAGCAGGAAGAGCAACAAGGAAACAATAATGTAAACTGGCAAGAAATCCTTGATGCGGCGGGAGTCACACCGCCTGTGCAGAATAAGGATGAAGTATCCACGAGCACTGAGGAATCTGAAGGTGCTGTTCATAACCTGGAAACTCATGATGTTGTGCAAGGAGCTCAACAGATTACCTATCTCGGCCTCAATGATGACATCCTTTGGCCCGGAAACTTGATCAAAGGAAACTCGATTGCAAGTTTTAACTACTCTCCGATTGTACTGCCTAGAGGTCCAATCAATCTCTCTGTGAACCTAGAGGGCAGCACAGGCAATGGCGCCTTATCTACAAGAATTGAGAACCCAACCTTGTCGAGCGTGCGTCAAGGGATTCACGATATCATCGGATCTACAGTTGAAGTCGGCGTCAACATACCTGCAAAGGTAGAACTGCAAAAAACTCGGGTATATAGCGAGTCACATCTGGACATTGCTGTAGGAGCAGACGTTAGCTATGGAGCTGTTGATGTAGCTGCAAATTTCAACTTCAATAGTTCGTCTACCAAGACAAGGATTGTGGCTAAGTACAAGCAAATATATTATACGATCAACGTTGATACCCCAGTTTCAACCGGGGACTGGTTTGGACCCGATGTGACCACTGAACAGGCAGTGGAGGCTATGCCCGCGGGCTCACAGCCTGTTTATGTTTCAGGCGTATCATATGGAGCCATGGCCATGATGTTCATTGAGTCCGACTATGACGAAGAAACGATAAATGCCGCTCTGGATGCCTCCTACAACTCTCTCAGTACGGAGGTGAATATCACTTCGGAACTGACCGCCAAGGAAGTAATGGAGAACTCAAGGATTAATATTGTAGTTTATGGTGGCTCTACCAGCGGCGTAGCTCAGTTTAATCAACTGAACCTTGACGAGTTCTTTCAGTACATCAGCGCTTCCAGCCAGTTTAATACAGAAAGTGATGCCGGAGCTGTACCTATGGTATATAGCTTCAGACATTTGAAGAACCATACGCTAGCCCAGGTCGCTTTGACCTCACAATATACAATCGACACTGTAGTGCCTACTGGATCCCTCTACAGAGTATATGTGCGGGAATTTTACTTTGATTCTACTGATGATGAAGGAACTGACAATGATGTCGATATTGACAGATTGACAGTTGAGGTGAAGGCCCTGGAACGTACCGCTCCTGGCGCAGCGCAAGAAGAGCTCACTAGTTTGGTCCCCTATCCATCGGGTTGGCCGACCACTAACATCCTATTTCAACCAATTACAAATTTGTACTACTATACCACTGAGGGAAATGGATATGAGGTTGGTGGGGGAGAGAGCATATGGCCTTCGGAAGGAAATCGATGGATTCCCCAATATCGATTTGATCTCCAAGATCACGACTTTGACCAGGCAGTGATGACCTTCAATATCATGGCTCGTGACTATGATTCGGTTGGTGACGATGAGTGGGCCGTCGGAAGCTTTGAACTATCAAGTACAAGCTTCCTTAGCAACGGTGGTCTACATAATTATACTGTCGAATGTGATGACTTCAAAATGACAGCCAGAATACAAGTCGAGGCGATCTAAGATTTATGATGTTCCCATTACCGATTTGAGTGGAGAGATTTGATCTCTCCGCTCTTTTCCACGTCCGCCCCTCAAACAGAATGAGGCCTCCGTCTTCGCTTCCCCTCTAGTGCTACGTAAACAAAGTATGTGACAGACCAGCAATGAGGGATCACAGAAATAGAAGCCATTTAAACTATCCATCAATTGAGTCCCGAGGTACAAGAATCTCTTAAATCAGCGAGACTAGCTCTCGTGTGGTGTGGACTTTGAAGTAACGGTGTTTTCCAGAGTGGTCTGCTCTGATGTTTTAGCTGATCTACACACTTGACTTCCTTGTAATGCCCGCGCGTGCGATGCAGTGTCAGAATAGCCCTGGGCGACGAGGAAATGAGGGGCTGGGATGCCGTGGTGAGTGCCGGACTATACGGGCTCGACGATAGGAGAGACCGGATAGGACGTGCACGAACAGGCAGACCTGCCCTGAATTGGAACAAAGCACAGGTAGCCCGGTGAAGCGTAGGAGAAGCCTTTCGCTCCAAATA
Source organism: Chitinophagales bacterium (assembly GCA_020629005.1). Lineage (GTDB taxonomy): Bacteria > Bacteroidota > Bacteroidia > Chitinophagales > UBA2359 > JAHDDV01. The sequence continues at coordinate 14,192 of JAHDEE010000047.1, read as the reverse complement.
AAATTACTGAGCTGTGCCCAGATATCGAACGAAGGATCGCTTTGCCACCGGCAACATGGTTTCTGCCAAAGGAAACTGCATATGACTCATGATATGGTAGGTGGCAGGATTTGGAAGCTGCTTGTGGCGACGGATCATATCCAGTTTGATAGACTCCACCGTGTTGCTTAGTTTTCGAAGATAGGAGGTGAGGAAAACGGTTTTGATAGAGCGGTAATTCTCTTTGGCATTGGCAAAGAAGGTGAGTTGATATCCGTACACATCAATCTTCTTCTCATTACCATTTGTCAGTAGCATGTAACCTTCTTCCTTGTGCAAGGGCAGAATGCCAACCGGTTCAATTTCAATCTTCTCTTCTACCAGATCGTAGATGGCAATGCCAGCTTCCATGCTCTTCTTGAGTCGGGGGATCGCAAAGTCGAGGATTTGTACGATCTCTTCCATGTATTGATCGTCATTCATGAGCTCTTCATAGCGGAGCGTCATCTTTTGAAGGTCGATCTTTGTTAGTTTGCTTGGGAAGTGTCTGGCGACCTCATCCTTACTGCGTTTGAACTCAATCAGATTATTGTAATGTGCAAATAGTTCACCCAGAAAGGGGTAGAGTTTGTTTTCGTCGAAGTTCTTTGCTACTCTTTTCAGATATCCAAGTAGCATATACTTCTTGTATTCAAAATCGATAAGTCCTTCGGTGAGCCAATCCTTGTTCAATCCTTCCATTTTGCCTGTTTCCGTGTTTCCCGCCATACTGACAGTATGGGCTGATCCTCTCCTTAATTTATGCTAAAATGACATAATGATCAACCCATTTGACAATTTTTCCTGTCAAAAGGGCGGGAAAAACGGCCAAAAATGGATTGGCAAATTATTTGCCAAGAGTGGCATGTAAAATTCATTCTTAATCTAAACCGCTTTATTAATAATGGCAAAAGCAAAATTGAACATCCAACCACTAGCAGACAGAGTGGTAGTACAAGCCGCTGCAGCTGAAGAAAAGAGCAAAGGTGGTATCATCATTCCTGATACTGCAAAGGAAAAGCCGCAACAAGGAACTATCGTTGCAGTGGGACCGGGAAAAGTAGATGAGCCAATGACTGTAAAGTCTGGTGACACCGTTCTTTATGGCAAGTATGCAGGTACTGAAATCACCGTAGATGGTGAGGACTACCTGATCATGAGAGAATCAGACATTTTTGCGATAGTATAATCGAAGCCTGATTCCCTGATTTTAAGTAAATAACATTTTCAAAAAATAAGTTCAGAAATGGCAAAGTTGATTAATTACGATGTAGAGGCAAGAGACAAGCTCAAAAGAGGTGTCGATGCCTTGGCAAATGCCGTGAAGGTAACGTTGGGTCCTAAAGGGCGTAACGTAGTAATTGAAAAGAAATTTGGCGCTCCTGCGATCACCAAAGATGGTGTGACAGTGGCCAAAGAGATTGAGTTGGAAGATCCTATGGAGAACATGGGTGCTCAAATGGTTAAGGAAGTTGCCTCAAAGACTTCTGATGTTGCAGGTGACGGTACTACTACTGCAACAGTATTGGCTCAGGCAATCATCACTGGAGGATTGAAGAGTCTGGCAGCAGGTGCAAACCCAATGGACCTGAAGAAGGGTATTGACCTGGCTGTGAAAACTGTAGTTAAAGATCTTGCCAAGCAGAGCACTAAGGTTGGTTCTGATACGGAGAAGATCAAGCAGGTTGGAACTATCTCTGCTAACAATGACAATGAGATTGGTGGCCTGATTGCCGAGGCAATGGAAAAGGTAAACACTGATGGTGTTATTACTGTAGAAGAAGCAAAAGGAACAGAAACTTACGTGGAGATTGTTGAAGGTATGCAGTTTGATCGCGGATACCTTTCTCCTTACTTTGTCACGAATGCTGACAAGATGGAGGCCGATCTTGAAAATCCTTATATCCTGATTTACGACAAGAAGGTTTCTGCCATGAAAGACTTGCTACCAGTATTGGAGCAGGTAGCTCAGTCTGGTCGTCCTTTGTTGATTATTGCTGAGGATGTTGAAGGCGAGGCTTTGGCTACTTTGGTTGTGAACAAGATCCGTGGTATTCTTAAGATTGCTGCTGTGAAGGCTCCTGGATTTGGAGACAGAAGAAAAGCAATGTTGGAAGATCTTGCTATCCTTACAGGTGGTACGGTAGTGTCTGAGGAAAGAGGTTACAAACTAGATGCTACAACTGTTGATATGTTGGGTACTGCTGAAAAAGTAGTAATTGACAAAGACAACACTACTGTGGTAAGCGGTGCAGGCAAGAAGAACGACATCAAGGCTCGTGTAAGCCAGATCAGAACTCAGATTGAGACGACTACTTCAGACTACGATCGTGAGAAGCTACAGGAAAGATTAGCTAAGCTTTCTGGCGGTGTTGCTGTATTGTACGTAGGTGCTGCCAGCGAAATGGAAATGAAGGAGAAGAAAGATCGCGTTGACGATGCATTGCATGCGACAAGAGCGGCAGTGGAAGAAGGAATCGTGCCAGGTGGTGGGGTTAGCTTCATCCGTTCTATCAAGTCGATTGCCAAGTTGGAAGGTGAAAACGAAGATCAGAACACTGGTATCGACATCATCCGTAAAGCGCTGGAGTCTCCACTAAGAACTATTGCTGCGAATGCAGGTGCTGAAGGCTCTGTGATTGTACAGCAGGTGAAAGGTGGCAAGAAGACCTGGGGATACAATGCTCGAACTGAGGTATTTGAGGATTTGATTGCCGCTGGTGTAATTGATCCTGCCAAGGTAAGCCGTGTAGCTCTTGAGAATGCTGCATCTGTAGCGAGCATGTTGTTGACTACAGAGTGCATTATCGTAGATAAGCCTTCGGAAGAAGGTGCTGCGCATCCACACCCTGGAGGAATGGGTGGCGGAATGCCAGGCATGATGTAAGCCGAAAGATAAATGGAGCACTTTCGGTTTGCTGCTTAGGAATCGGAAGTGCTCTTTTTTTCTTCCAGAAATGACCGTATATGTTAGTCTTTGCGGGATAAGAAACAGGCACTTGAAATAAACTGTCCTTGGATTATAAAATCTGGAAGTAAGCCATTATCTTTGGCATCCCAATGCGGGCGTGGTGAAATTGGTAGACACGCTAGACTTAGGATCTAGTGCTTCACGGCGTGGGGGTTCGAGTCCCTCCGCCCGCACATTTTTCTCTCCTCTTTTTTTCTTTCCCCCACATATAAATTCCCGGATTTGAACATTGTACAGGAAGAGTTAAGTCCTCTCCATTTACTTATCACAGTGAATATGGAGCCGCAGGACGTGGAAACTGCTTTGACCGAAAAGCTCAAAGTATACAGGAAGGATATCCAGCTCAAGGGCTTCCGTAAAGGCAAAGTACCCTTAAGTGTGGTACGTGGCATGGTAGGGCAAAATGCACTTGGAGAAGCAGTGAACGAGCTGTTGAGCAAGAGCCTGGAGGGATACGTGAAGGAGCAGGAATTTTCCATGATTGGCTATCCCATTCAGTATGGGGACGAAAAGGTAGATCTCAATGTCAAAGACATTCAACCTTATAGCTTCAAGTTTCAGATTGGCCTTGAGCCAGACTTCGATCTGCCCTTGATGGACGGCAGCGAGACTTTTATAAAGAGACAAGTGTTTCTCTCTGACGAAGATGTTCGCGAGGAGATAGCAAAAGTGAGTAAAGCTTACGGAGAGCAAAAGAGTGTTGAAGATACGCTGCTTGCTGATGATGTGATCAATATCCAGTTGGTCGAATTGGACGGCGATGGCGAAGTATTGGAAGATGGTATCATGAATGATGCAGTGCTTTCTGTTGGACAGTTTGATCTGGACACGAAGGCGGAGCTACTGAATATAAAAAAGGGTGAGAGCATTGTAGTTGATAACATTTGGGAAGCGATTGCTCATAGCAAGGAGCAGATTTCCAAACATGTGCTGGATTTGAGTCCCGAATTTATGGACACAGCTAACCCGCAGTTCAAGATAATCGTTACTGATGCCAAGCGAGTAGAGCCGGCAGAATGGAATCAGGAATTCTTTGACAAAGTTTTTGGCCCTGGAGCAGTTGATTCTGAAGAGGCATTTGTTGAAACTTTTAAAGGCCATTTGGAAAGTCTATACCAGGACGCAACAGATCAAAGTCTACGCAATCAAGTAGCAGACCGACTAATGACGGACACCAATATGGAATTTCCGGAACGGTTTCTGCAATCCTGGGTAGAAAGTCAAGGTAAACAAGGGGCTACTGAAGAAGAGGTGGAAAAAGACCTCGAAGGGCTGAAAAATCACCTCAAATTCTCGTTGATCAAAAGAAAGATCGGTAAGGAATTTCAGGAGGAAGTGGGCATGATAGAAGACAAGGATTTGCTGGATTATGCACTGCACAGAGCCGAGTTACAGTTTAAGTCTAAGTTTCAGTTTATTGTAAACAATGAAGTCTTCTCCAATATGGTGAGTTCACAATTGCGGGAGCAAGAAAAGTACAGAACCCGCATGGTAGAAGATTTGTTTCAGCAGAGAGTTCTGGAGGTGGTGATTGACAAAAATGCAGTCGTCACTGAGGAAGTGGCTTTGGAAGAATTTATGAATGAAAATGCAAATGCCTAACTTATGAATTTCTCGGACGAATTCCGCAAATATGCGGTAAAGCATCAAGGAATCGGCGGTACAACAGTCGATCAATATTTGGACCATCAGTTCCATTCAATCACGCATCATGATATATACTCTTCGGTTACTCCGGTAATCATCGAGGAGCGACCAATGAACATCTCAGCATTGGATGTATTTTCGCGATTGATGATGGATCGTATCATCTGGCTCGGAATGCCGATCTACGATGAGGTGGCCAACATTATACAAGCGCAGTTGCTGTTTTTGCAGTCTACTGATTCACGCAGAGATATACAGATTTACATCAACAGCCCAGGCGGATCTGTTTATGCTGGTCTGGGTATCTATGATACAATGCAATACATCCAACCGGATGTGAAGACCATTTGCACAGGGATGGCCGCCTCAATGGCAGCAATTCTACTTTGTGCAGGTGCCAAAGGCAAGAGAGCTGGTCTTAAACACGGTAGAGTGATGATTCACCAGCCATTGGGAGGTGCCCAAGGTCAGGCAACTGATGTTGAAATTACAGCGAGGGAGATCCTAAAGATCAAAAAAGAGCTCTACGAAATCATTGTTAAGCACACTGGTCAGCCTTACGACAAGGTTGTCGCCGATGGAGACCGAGATTACTGGATGATGGTTGATGAAGCCAAAGAATATGGCATGATCGATCAGGTACTTGAAGCAACAGACAAAAAATCCGACTAACAATCTGATCGGATATTGAAAGAAGCAGTTTATAGTATTAATACTGTAAACTGCTTTTTTTATTCCTTCATTTACGCCTTGGTCAATGCGTCTGACATGCGACCATTTCAGCAACTATTAGGGCCTAAAATGATTAATGCAACTATCTTGTAACCTAGAACGTTCTACTAGGGCGAGCTTCAATGATAACTATGGCTAAGAACGAAGAAAATTTTAACTGTTCCTTCTGTGGTAGACACAAAGATGAGACCCTGATCCTCATTGCAGGCCTTGATGGGCATATTTGTGATCGATGTGTTAGTCAGGCACAGCAGATAATAGATGAAGAAGTAGTACAGACGGATAAGAATTTCCAGTTTGTGCTGCCCGCTTCAATCACTCCGGCTGGAATCAAGGAATTTATGGACCAGTATGTGATCGGTCAGCATGACGCCAAGAAAGTGATGGCTGTCGCGGTGTACAATCACTATAAGCGACTGAATCAAGGAATGGGTGATGAGGTAGAAATTGAAAAGTCCAACATAGTGATGGTTGGAAATACCGGTACCGGAAAGACGCTACTTGCCAGAACCATTGCCAGATTCCTCAAGGTGCCTTTTACAATTGTCGATGCAACGGTCTTTACCGAGGCAGGTTATGTGGGAGAAGATGTTGAATCTATTCTCAGTCGTCTGTTACAGTCTTGCAACTACGATGTAAAGGCTGCGGAACGAGGAATCGTATATATTGATGAGATCGACAAGATTGCCCGAAAGGGAGATAATCCTTCAATTACCCGAGATGTTTCGGGAGAAGGGGTCCAGCAAAGTATGTTGAAGCTGCTTGAAGGGGCTGAAGTGCTGGTACCACCGCAGGGAGGGCGAAAGCACCCAGAGCAAAAGATGGTCAGTGTAAATACAAAAAACATCCTGTTCATATGTGGAGGGGCATTTGCAGGTGTCGAGAAAATTATTGCTCGCCGAGTTCAAACACAGCCTATAGGCTTTAGCACAGAGGGAGAAGAGGTGGATACGGAGAATCTATTGCAGTATATTTCTCCAAATGACATCCGCACATTCGGTATTATTCCGGAGTTGATTGGCCGACTACCGATCTTGACTTATCTGGAGCCACTGGATAAGAAGGCACTGAAAGCAATACTCACGGAGCCAAAGAATGCACTCATCAAACAGTATAAGAAACTCTTTAGCCTGGAAGAAGTAGAGCTCGAAATCGATGAAGAGGTATTGGACTTTATCGTTGATAAAGCTTTAGAGTTTAAGCTGGGTGCGCGTGGTCTGCGCTCTATTTGCGAAACCTTGATGACGGATGTGATGTACGAATTGCCGTCACAGAAATCGGTTAAGCGCTTCAATTTGAGCCTCGATTATGTTCAAAAGAAGATTGACAAGAAGATTATGAAACGATTACGCGTTGCATCCTGATGCAATGCTTAAGATGTTGATTAAAGGCAGGCTGCGAAAACGTAGCCTGCCTTTATTCGTTTAAGGCATCGTATTGCTTTTCTCTACCCTATAAAATGCGTACATTGGACAGTGACGAAAGATGTATGCAATCCCATCCGACAAGCATCTCTCCGGCTTGCTAACTTCCGGGTTTCACGAACATTGGAGTACCCACTGTCTTCAAACCTTACCTGCAGCCTGATTGCAAAATCTTTAATAATGCGCTGATGCGATTTCCTGTACTATTTGCTTTTGTGTTTTGGCTGTCTTGTTCCATCGATGTTTCAGGTATAGCCGAGCGACCTGGATATTCTCTGGTCAAGTCTGTGTTCGAAAATCTCCGACAACCGGACTGGAGGCTAGCAGGCACCGTCGATAGTCTGATTTACCAAAAAGGCAATTTTACCAACCAGCACAGAAAGGAATACCTTGTATTGGCACCTGTGTACGTAAAGTATCAAGAGAAACCCAAAACTATAGCCCTGCTCTTTTACACGGAGATGCTGAAGGAAATTGACGAAAATGGAAACCTGAAGTTTTGGGAATCTCACTGGACGCCCACAAAATGGTGGACTCATGCCGACTCGATCAAGACTCATGATAAAAATCGTGATGGGGTAATCGAGCTGGAGATCAATCGCTCCTACAACGTCGAATCGCGTAGCTTTGAATTGTATGAGTTGATTACTTTGCGGCAGGAGAAAGTACATCCTCTGTTTTCAAATGTGAGTTGGCAGGCGATGTATGGCACAGGAAAGTACCGAAACTTCCTGATGGAAGATACCTTGCTGGTCCGAAAAAAGGTCACCTACGTTTCGGAAAGTGATCAGCTGATGATCATTGAGTCGATCAGTACGGAGATTGTGCAGGGCATGGAGCCCAATGGGGAGCTGATACCGGAACCAAGTAGGGGTATCAAAACCTATGTTTATGACCCGGTGGATCTGGTTTTCAAGCTTCATGAAGTGGTAGCATCAAAACCGTTGATAGCGGCGGCCCCTCTATCAAATTACGATCAATTCCTGGCTGCTTATGAGATTTATAAGGCAGACAAGTATCGCTGCTCTACCATTGCTTCCTATCTTGCCTCTTCAATCAAAGACAATAATACCACCGCCTTTGGACCCGAAAATCTGGTTGATACAGATCTCAATAGTTGTTGGAAAGAAGGTGCAGAGGGCAGTGGCTACAATGAATGGTTTGAATTCCAGTTTAGGCCCCTGCCCAATGTAGATCCGGAAAAGGACTTACCGTTTACTGGTTTTTACGTGATTAATGGCGACCTGAGAGACAGCCTTTCCTACTACAAATCTCCACGTATTCGATCTCTCCTCCTTTATCTCAACGAAAACCCTGCTCTAATGCTTGAACTGAGCGACAGTCCGGAGGGACAAATTCTGGATCTTACAAAGGTGCTCAGCTTTTCTACCGGACAGTTGAATTACAATGACAAGCTCAAAATCAAGGTCCTGGAAGTATATGGCGAGAACAAAAATGGGGATGCCTCCCTTTCGGAATTCATCCCCTTTTGCTTGTTTTAAGGTGGACAGTACTAACTCAGATTATGCAAATTTGTTGGCACAACTAGAACTGGCAAAGGCTTCTGGTTTTGCCTTGAAGGCAAATCCCATACTGAGTATATAGCCCATGGCCTCTTGAAGAGCCTCATTGGACTTGAACTTGGGATTTGTGTTAATATCCGCATGCACTTCCATTTCGACTTCATACAAGTCGAAAAGATCGCACAGCTCATATGCGATGTCAATGGACTTATATACTTCCTTCAGCATTCTCTCCTTAATTGACATCTTCCTTTGTGTCGATTCATTGTGGATGAACATAAAGCCTCCCCGGTGCTCTCGTACAAACACGATTACCGTGGCAAATTCGCAGGTCTTACCCCGCACCTGGGAATCTGTACCTATACAGACTTTCAGCTTATTGCCCAGATTATGCTCACGTACAAGTGCCTGTTCTACAGCATCAAGGATGGGTAGCTCAATACGCTCGCCGTTGAATCTTCTCCATTTTTTCTCCATCGGACTGTCCTTTCATGAAATAAATGTTGTTTCCTTAATTTAGCGAAAAAATTTCACGTCTATGTTAAGCTAAACTGAAGCTATAGTTGAAAAGTTTCATGCGAGCAAAACTTTTTAAATTATCCAGAAAATGCGTACCTTTGCCCTTCAAAATACGTGAAAAATGAAAAAAGGAATTCACCCTGAAGAGTATCGACTAGTCGTCTTTAAGGACTTTAGTTGTGACAAGACTTTTCTTTGCCGATCTGCTGCTCCGACCTCAGAGACTATTCAGTGGGAAGACGGAAATGAGTATCCCTTGATCAAGCTCGAAATTTCAAGTGAATCTCACCCATTTTACACTGGAAATGACCAGTTGGTGGATACCGCAGGACGAATCGAGAAGTTCAACAAGAAGTACAAGAGAAAAGCTGCTGTCAAGAAGCCGGTACAGGAAGCTGCTGCTGAGCCAGTTGCACAAGATGCTGAGAAGAAAGCAGAGTAAGCGCCGCAGAATTAAAAAAATATACAGAATTAAGCCCCGTCCCGACGGGGCTTTTGTGTTTGAGGTATGAGTCGAACCCCCATAGTGCTTTATGACGGTACTCATTGGCTGGATTTACTGCCGATGTCCTTCACCCGGCCAGTGTCCGAGCTTAGAGTCGGCATGTGGACCATACGTGAAAAATGGGAACGCAGAATGAATCGGTCGTCCCAGGTGATCACCCAGGAGCATCTTGGACCACGCTATGGCTCTGCAACTATTGGAACGGATGAACCCCGACTGATCATAAGCGGGGCGCTGCTCCCGAACGCCAAACTTATTGAAAAGATTGAGCAGTTGAGTCCAGGGCATGCCCTGGTATCTCAGCGTTATGAGCTATTGGCCATCTATCTTGAACAAGAGCAGACCATTGATGTGGCAGGCCTAGAAGCCGCCGGTCGATTGCAGACTTTGCCGGATAGTGAGTTTGCCATGATTCGGCATCCCTGGGATCTCTTTAGATTGACAGAAGGGGAAATTCTGGCAGACCTCGAGCTGGCAGCTGCCGAAGCTTCGGCTGATGGCACGGGCTTATCGGACAGCAACAGGTTGATTGGCTCTCCGGAACAATTGTTTATGGAAGAGCAGGTCTATTGCGAAGCTGCGATACTCAATGTGCAGGATGGGCCAATATATCTGTCAAAAAACTGCAAGATTCTGGAGGGAGCGATGTTGCGTGGGCCTCTCTACATCGGCCCTAATTCGACAGTCAAAATGGGGGCAAAGGTATACGGAAAAACCAGCCTGGGTTCACATTGCAAAGTAGGCGGTGAGATCAGCAATGTAACCATGCAGGCCTATAGCAATAAAGGTCATGATGGCTATCTTGGCAATGCTGTGATAGGGGAGTGGTGCAATATTGGAGCCGACACCAATGCCTCCAACCTAAAAAACAACTACGCAGAAGTAAAAGCATGGAGCTACCGAAAGAAGGGTTTCATTCCAACCGGTTCCCAATTCTGTGGATTGATCATGGCCGATCATGCAAAGTGTGGGATCAATACCATGTTTAACACCGGTACGGTTGTAGGCGTTTCCAGCAATGTATATGGCAGCGGATTCCCTAGGAATTTCATACCTTCCTTTTCCTGGGGTGGAGCCTCGGGATTGAAAACCTATAACTTTGAAAAGGCCATGGAAACAGCCAGCTTGATGATGAAGCGCAGGTCCAAAGTCTTGGATGAGCAAGAGCGTGCAATGCTGGAGTTTGTTTACGAGTATTCGTCGCAGTTTCGAAGAACAGACTAAATTTGGGACCGAATACAGGCAAAACTGGAAAGACTCAAGCAGCCAAATACAAGCATAAGCAAAACCGATAAGCAAACCAGAAAAGAGAATCATGAAAAAACGAATAGTAGCTGGAAACTGGAAAATGAACCTCAATAAGGAAGAGGCAACAACTGTGCTGCAAGGCGTTGCGAGCTATGTTGCATCCAACAATATGCCTGCCGATGTAGAGGTGGTTATCTGTCCTCCTTATCCCTATCTTTCGTTGGCTTGCGAGCTCTTGAAAGATAGCGATGTAAAAGTAGGCGCTCAGAATTGCTCTCATGAGGCAAAGGGCGCCTTCACAGGAGAGGTATCTGCGAGTATGCTAGCAGATTTAGGTGTTACTCATGTCATCCTGGGTCACAGCGAGCGTCGCAAGTATTTCAAAGAGTCGGATGCCCTCATTCTGAAAAAGACCAGAGCAGCCATGTCCGCAGGACTCAACGTAATATTCTGTGTAGGTGAAGACCTACATACAAGAGAAGACGAAGGCCAATACCTCTTTGTGAAAAACCAATTAAAGGATTCTGTATTCATGCTATCTTCTTCGGACCTGGCTAGTCTGGTAGTTGCTTACGAACCAATTTGGGCCATAGGCACAGGCAAGACAGCCAGTCCAGAACAAGCCAACGAAATGCATTATTATATACGCGATCAGTTTGCCGAAAACTTTGATCAGCCTACAGCCGATAAACTCACCATCCTTTATGGCGGTAGTTGCAAACCAGCCAACGCAACAGACTTGTTTGCCCAGGCAAATGTAGACGGAGGTCTAATAGGTGGTGCTTCACTCAAAGCCGAGGATTTTACCGGAATCATTGCAGCTACTTTGTAAACAGATAGGCTATGATACATGAGCAGCAAACCTACACGGTGGTACAGTTGCAGATGCAACAAGCTGATATCTATCGGGATATTTTTGTAGCAGAGCTATCGCAGATTGGCTTCGAAGGTTTCGAAGAGACAGAAAGTGGACTGGAAGCTTATATAGTGAAAACGCAGTTTGATCAATCCGCGATTGATGGTTTGCTCGACAGGTATAAGGGCATCTGTTCGACAAGCTTTAAACTCGAAGAGCGAGAACCCGAAAACTGGAACGTCATTTGGGAAAGCAATTTCCCGGTGGTAGAAGTAGATGAGCGACTACTGATTCATGCTCCTTTCCACAAGATTGAAAAGGCCTACGAGAAGCAAATCGTGATGGAGCCTCGAATGGCTTTTGGCACAGGGCATCATGAAACGACCTGGCTCATGAGCAAAGCCATCTTAGATATAGAATGCAAAGACAAAACAGTGCTGGACTTTGGTTGCGGTACCGGCGTGTTGGCTATTCTTGCTATGCTCAAGGGGGCGAAATCTGCTTTGGCCATAGACAATGACGATCTCGCTGCTCAATCCAGTAGAATCAATGCAGAAATGAATGGCGTTGAATTGACGGTCATTCATGGCGACGAGAACAACATCCCAGCTCAGGGCTTTGAGCTGGTACTTGCCAATATCAATCGAAACTACATTCTGGGAAATATGGCCAAACTGGCCAATTCCGTTTCATCAGGAGGTACTATATTGTTCAGTGGCTTTTATCGGAAAGACAAAGCGGAGATCCTGAGCGCTGCAAAAGCGCAGGGCCTCGTACCCCATGATGAAATGGAAAAAAATGACTGGATGGTTCTGGGCTTCAGAAAAGAAGCCTGAAAGGTTATTTCTTCTTCTTTTTCGGTGCGAGGAACATAAACATTCGTCGACCTTCAAGCTTTGGTAGCTGCTCCGGAGTCCCAAACTCTTCGAGTCTCTGCGCAAACTTCAGTAGCAATAGCTCGCCGCGTTCCTTAAAAACGATCGTTCGACCTTTGAACAGGACAAATGCACGAACCTTCGCCCCTTCCTTCAGGAACTTCTCAGCATGCTTCGCTTTAAATTCGAAATCGTGATCGTCTGTGTTAGGACCAAAGCGAATCTCTTTTACAACCGTTTTCTGAGTCTTTGCTTTGATCTCCTTGTCTTTCTTCTTCTTCTCGTAAAGAAACTTATTGTAATCTACGATTCTGCAAACAGGCGGCTTGGCCGTTGACGCAATTTCTACCAAATCCATTTCTTGCTCTCTTGCTAGTCGGTGAGCATCTTGAATGGTGTAAATACCGGGTTCGATGTTTTCGCCCACTAATCGTACCTCAGGAGCCTTGATCATCATATTGATCTTGTGCTGTGGTGCCCGACGCATGGGTCTTCTGTTGGAAATTCTTCTTTTCGCCAATAGTTTAGGTTAAGTTAATTAAAGATGATGCATTTTAAGCACCCAATAGAACTGAATGCTTCAAGCATATAAAGTTTAAAAAAGTTCAAATTTTGCTTAGAACTGCTTAAGTGGCTCTAAAATATCTGCTAGAGTGCAATTTGCAAAGAATAAAGTGAACTTTTACTATACTGGTACCAAGTTCTGTTCCAAAATCTACCTGCCAAGGCATACCAGCGGTAATCACAAGTGCTCCAGAGCCTTTTTTGCCAGCTCATGTTCTCTTTCAAATACCAATGCCTGCTCGTAATCTTTCTTTGCTTTTCCGACATCTCCGAGCGCTTCCGAGCACAATCCCCGCATATAGTAGGCATCCGCATACGAAGGAGCAAGCCTTGTAGTAATGTCAAAGTTTTTCCAGGCTTCCTTATACTTTTCCCGATCCCAGAGCATATAGCCCATGTTATAATAGCTCTTTTCAAATTGAGCATCGATCTCAAGTATCTTTTTGTAAACAGCCTCCGCCTCTTCATAATCTCCTTGCTGTTGCCAATACATACCCTTACCGTACAATGCCTCCGTGCTAAACTGATTTATCCGAAATGCATTGTCAAAATATTTGTCAGTGTACTTATTGTTAGTCGCAGATCCCAGCAGGCCCAATTGCATATAAGCATCATAATGATCCGAATCATGTGTGGTCGCAAGCTCAAAACTCTTGATAGCACTTGCTGTATCGCCAGACTCTTTCAGCACCATTCCACTGATGTAGTAGGCCGTTGGGTTGGTCTGATCCGTCTGTAATGCTACTGAAATGTGGTGCAGGGAATCCTTGTATCGCTGCACAATATGGTAATACTTCGCCAACTGTAAACGCAGGCGCACACTTTCTTTACGTTTCACAGCAGCTTCCAAAAGATCAATGGCTTCCCGCACTTCCCTCGCCTTTAGGTAACCTTCCGCCAAAGCTATATTATAGGTATCCTCCTCTGGAGCAAGTTTGGCAGCACGCTTATAATCTTCAATCGCCAGGTGGGTCTTATTCAATCCCTCATACAGTGTTCCCCTTCGAAAGTACAAACCGGCATCCTGGTTATTTTCAGCAATTTGCTCATCCAATCTATCCAACTCAGGATTACTGCTTTCCTTCTGTTCTTGCTTTGGCTTGGTGGTTTGCTTTTGCTCCTCAGGATCAGTTCGGCAGCAGCTAAACAGCAAAACAATAGACAACATAGCAAAAGAATAACGCAAATGATTCATGCCACAAAGGTAATACTTCTAGCAGAGCCGGCTGTCATGGTCCAGTAGAATTTGCCAGCATCCTAGTGCTACGCAAACGAAATTCGCACCACCTTTAAGGGCTTCTATTTCTGTC
>JAHDEE010000294.1:4583-6393 GCA_020629005.1 Chitinophagales bacterium | reverse complement strand
TAGTAAGGATACGCTCGAAAGCGACCAGTTTGGCTTCTATGTTCTTCGGTCTCATGCTATTTTATTCTGCCGCAAGATACTTCTTTTTCGAGTTCGGATCAAAGATCGTGTTATGGATCTCGGCTCAAGGAGTAAGGCAATTTGATTTCGGATGGTGGGTAGTTTCTAATGTAACGCAAATCTGGCCCAGCGATAGCTCTGATATCGTCTGAAAGCTACTAAGTAAGCCTGACGGAGTTATGGAATGCAGCTAGCAGTACCAAGGATGGTGTAAAGTGGGAATTCCAATACAGATTTCATAAGGAAACCTTTTTGGGCGTACCCCTCCATTCCTTCCGCATCCGCTGCGCTCCTGCTCCAGTCATTTCGGGTCAGGCTCTACACTAATACTCACCTTGGGGCTAGCGGTTCGGCTAGGTGTCTGCTGTGGTCTGCTCGTTCCTCACAGCCCCCATCAGCCACGCCTCACACGCTATCCCCGGCGGCTCGTTCCGTTTCGATCCTTTACGCGGGGCAAGGGCAAAAAAGCCATTTAGTAAACACCTGGAAAAGAGCCACACCCTCCGAACGTGTTACAAAACGTCAGAGTGAGTAAAAACTCTAGAAGTAGTACTCGTCGGTCGCTGAGCGTAGTCGAAGCGCACGGCGAGGACGAGCCACGAAGCAAACTGCTCCAATGACGGTTTCTATTGACCTTCAGCCGCTTGAGATAGGCAGCATTCAGAACTCAGAACCCGGCATCACCAAAGGCCCCATCCAGCATCGCCAAAGGCGACAGTGGCAGAGAATGTATATATTGCATCGTACAAACGAAAACATATATGCAATTCGCTACAGGACAGCGCATAAGTGTGCGTGGGGAGGATTTCCTGATCACTCAGGTAGACAAAAACTTCGACCAAAGCGATCTCATTCAGGCAGAGGGCATTAGTGAGTTAGTGAAGGGTAAACGCTTTACCTTTGATACTAAACTGGACGACAATATAGCCTTGGTGGATCCACGCAATACACGCTTGCAAATCGACCGAAGTGATGGTTATCGACTGACTAAGCTGTTGATCGAAACGCAGATTCGCAATGCGCCGGTGTATAGCCAGCAAATCACCGTGGCACATAAGGCAGCATTCAATGTATCCGAGTTCCAGTTTGAGCCTACTTTGAAGGCATTTCGACTGCCGAGACCAAGGATGCTGATTGGAGATGCGGTGGGATTGGGTAAGACGATTGAGGCAGGCATTTTTATGGCCGAGATGATCCGTCGAGGCCGAGGAAAGCGAATTATGGTGCTGGCGCTAAAGTCGATACTCGCACAGTTTCAGCAGGAGATTTGGAATCGCTTTGCCATTCCGCTGGTGCGACTGGATAGCTATGGCATTGCCAAGATCAAGACGCTTTTACCGGCCAATAAGAACCCTTTTGAGTATTATGACAAGACAATCGTCTCCATTGATACACTGAAAAACAATGCAAAGTTTCGGCATTATATCGAGAAGATGCATTGGGATATCATCGTGATTGACGAGTGCCATACGGTGGCCAATACCCAGAGCCAAAGGGGATCACTGGCCCAGTTTCTGGCAACAAAGTGTGAGTCGCTGGTGCTGACTTCAGCCACCCCACACAATGGCCGCAAAGAGAGCTTTGCCAATCTGATCAATATGATCGAACCGACGGCTATACCACGCTCAGGGGATTATGATAAGTCGCATGTCTCGCCCTACTATGTGCGGCGGTTCAAAAATGATATACTGGATGACTCGGTGCGGGCTAATTTTCAGGATCGGGAAATCATCCGACTGGCTTGTCAGCC
>JAHDEE010000294.1:0-4483 GCA_020629005.1 Chitinophagales bacterium | reverse complement strand
AGGAACTGCTCAGCAATATCTTGGCGCAGGAAAGAGATGCTAAGTACCAGCGACTACGGGAAGAATTGAAAAAACTCAAATGGAAAGGCGGCAAAAAGGACGATCGCTATGTGATTTTTGCAGAGCGTATCGATACGCTGAAATACCTCGAAGCGCAATTGACCAAGGACTTTAAACTGAAGCCGGAAAGCATCGTGACTTTTAGCGGTAGTCTATCCGATATGGAGCAACAGGAAGTGATTGATGACTTTGGTAAAAAGGACTCGGGAATCCGACTCTTTTTAACCTCGGATGCCGGCTCACAAGGGGTCAACCTCCACTACTTTTGCAACCGGATGTTTAACTACGATATCCCTTGGTCACTGATTACTTTGGAGCAGCGAAATGGACGGATCGATCGATACGGACAGACACAAACGCCTTATATCTACTATCTGGTAGCAGAGTCGGATCTGAAGGGCCTGAAGACGGATTTGCATATTCTCGAGAAGCTCATCGCTAAGGAGGAAGAGGTCTATAATACCCTGGGAGATGCCGGATCGGTGATGAAGCTCTACGACAGCGCTCAGGAAGAGAAAGTGGTGGAACAAGCCATCCTGGCACAGGCAGAGAAACCGAATGAAGATGGCCTGGACTTTAGTGCTTTCTTTGCCGAGCAGGATGCATTATTTGAAGGGGAAAGCGATACTACGGAGGCACTGGATCTGCCAGAACCCGTCGAAGAGATCAGTCATTTCTATCCCGTGGAAGCCGACTACTTTGAAGCCCTGATACAGCAACTCCATTCGGCCAATAGTCTTGATCCATCAGAGGCAGAGTTTACAGAGGAGAAGCTGCTGCGGGTACAAAATACCAAAGAGATCAGCCGGGTACTCTACGACTTGCCGCCCGAGGTGCGACCGGCATCAGGGGATTTGTACCGGCTGAGTCTCGATGTAGATCTGGTGCAAGCGTCCATCACTGAAGCAAGAAAGAAAAAGGGAGAATGGGCCAAGATACAGATGCTCTATGAGCTACATCCACTGGTCCGATACCTGATGACGAAGCTACAGGTAAGTGTAGAGAAAGAAGTGGCCTTGGTATCGCGGATCGAAGCCTTGCCCGAAGACACCGTACATTTCATTTTTCAAGGTCAGTTATCCAATGATCTGGGACAGTCGGTGATCAGTGATTTCTTTGTGATCGGACTGGACTGGCAGGGCAATATGCACACGAAGCCGCTGCCCCTGGAAGATTTTATTGCGCAGTATCAACTCGATCAGCAACTGTACACCAGAAATCAAGAGCAGGATCTGGCCCATATACAGCGCCTGCTGGAACCCGCTATAGAGCTGGCTCAGACAATGCATATGGCCCCGCAGCAGGATGCATTAGCCGCCAGGATGAGCAAGCAACTCAAGGACTATGAACAGCACCTACAAAGCTGGAAGCAGGAGGCAGATGATGTGCTGGAAAAGACCTATGCCGAGCGCCACGATCGCTTCTCCAAAAACAAGCAGGAAAAGCAGCAGCGGGAAATCGAAACCATCCTGAGTCATTCGAGCCAGTACTATAAGGACCTGACCAATCTAAGCAATGAGGCCTACCTACAAGTATTGGGGGTCTGTTATAACCGAGCAAAAGCCTAAGCAAAGCCCATGTTTCAATTTATAAAGAACGAAGGCGAATACTTCGCCAGCAATTACTTCACCGAAGACTTCTATAAGGAGGTCACCAGCAAGAGCGGACATGCTTCGGACCAGCTCAAGGAGCTGGGCAGCAAGGTCCTCTCCCTCAAGGAACCCTATTACCGCTACAAGCAGCAATTGCTGGAGGGCCGGCTGCGCACCAAGGATATCATCGGGCTCACGCATCGCTTCCACAGCCGACTGCTCAATGCCTTGGGCTATCCCGGCGATCAACCGGAATATGAGGACTGGTTTCACCTCAGTGAAGAAGAGGTTTTGCCGATTCGGCATAAGCTGTATCGGGGGGATAAAATGCATCTGATGATCATGGAGATGCAGCCGATGATCAAGCTGGATGACACTGCGCCCGACGGACTCTTCGAACAGTATTATGATGAAGAAGAGGAGACACAGCCTGCTCAAAGATACCATCGTAGTCAGTGGTCAGACATCTTTCAGGTACCCGCAGAGATGCGGATCACGCCTACGGTGATCAATCGCATCATCGATACTTTATTTTTACTGGATCAGGAGGAGCGGCCCAAGTACATTATTCTGCTGGCCGGAAATACCTACTATCTGCTAGAGGCCGAGAAATGGTTTAAGGGCGCTTATCTGGTTTTTGATATCGAGCATCTCTTTGATGAGGCTACGGTAACACGCCCATTACTGGCCATGTTTTATTGCTTGCTTAGCAAGGAGAGTCTGGCGCCGGATGCCAATATCGTGCTGCTGGATCAGCTGGACGAGGCCAGCCACAAGAATGCCCATGCTGTCACCAAGGATCTGAAGGAAGGGGTGATCAATGCGGTAGAGGAACTGGCCAATGCAGCCATCAGCTACCTCAAAAAACAAGACAACGAATTTCAAGCGGGACAAGATCTGGCGGCGGACCTGAAAGAAGATTGTCTGAGCATGGTCTATCGGCTGCTCTTTCTATTCTATGCCGAAAGCCGCGATGAACTGCATATACTGCCCGTCAGCGACCGTGGATACCAGCAAGGCTATAGTCTGGAAATGCTGCGCGATCTCGAACAGGTACCGCTCAATTCTGCGCAGAGCAAAGAAGGTTATTTCTTTCATGAATCCCTGTCCCGTCTCTTCCAGCTTTTGCATAAGGGCTATCGAGAGGAGCTGCATGCTGAGGATATCAGCAATAAGTCTTTCCGGGTGCAGCGGCTGGACAGTCCGCTCTTTGATGACCGCAAACTTAAGGTGCTGGGCAAAGTAAAAATACCCAATGAGACCTGGCAGGCCATCATCCAGCAACTAAGCCTCTCCAAGAAGCAGAGCAAGCGTAACCGCGGTAGAATCTCCTATGCCAATCTGGGCATCAATCAGGTGGGTTCGGTCTATGAAAGCCTACTGGCTTATCGTGGATTTTTTGCGGAGGAAGAGCTGATAGAAGTACACCGAAAACGCAAAGCCAAGGAAAGCTCGGAGAAAGCCGCTGCGGATAAGACCGGCTCTTTTCTGGTCCCCCGAAGCCGGATGGATGACTTTGATGAAAAGGAAATCTATACGGATGAGCAGGGGCAGATACGCATCATCCCCAAGGATGCTTTTGTGTATCGGATGAGCGGTAGAGACCGCGAAAAATCAGCCTCCTACTATACGCCGGAAGTACTGACTCAATGCACGGTCAAATACACCCTAAAGCCGATACTGGAACGGGTGGAAGCCGGAGAAATGAAGGCAAAAGACCTGCTGAACCTCAAGATTTTAGAGCCGGCCATGGGCGCAGCTGCCTTCCACAATGAGACCATCAATCAGATCGCGGAGGCTTATCTGCAGTATGCGCAGAAAGAGAAAAGGACCAGGGTAGAACCAGACAAGTATATCCACGAGCTACAGAAGGCCAAAGCCTATATCGCAAGCCAGCATGTGTACGGGGTGGATTTGAATCCGACAGCCGTAGAGCTGGGCAAGCTATCGCTCTGGCTCAATGCCATGCACAAAGACATGGAGACCCCTTTTTTTGGCGAGCGGCTAGGTGTGGGCAATGCCGTAGTAGGTGCCTGGCTCAAGGTCTACAAGCCCGAAAGCTTCCTCTTCAATCCCAAAAACAAAAAGGCAGGAACGAAGTGGTGGGACAGCGCTCCGACGCATCTAAAGTGGAGCAAAAAAGGCTATAAAAGAAAGCCGGAGGATATCTATCATTTCCTGCTGCCCGATGGCAATATGGTGCCTTCGGGCGAACTCAAACTGCTGAAAAAAGACTATCCCAAAGAAGCTAAAGAGGTAAGGGAATGGCGCAAGCGTTTTACGGAGCCGATACGGGCGCATGAGCATGAGCTGCTGCGAAAGATCTGCCATAGAATTGATGAACTGCTGGAACAGCATTACGAAATCATACTCAAGATCAATGCCCTCACCTATACCCACTATCCGGTCTTTGGCCTGGAGGGACAGATCGCCCTGGATTTCAAAGACTATGCAGAAAAGGAAAAGCTGGTACAGCAACTGCAAAAGCATGAAGCGCCCTATGCACGACTAAAACTGGTGATGGATTACTGGTGTGCGCTTTGGTTTTGGGATATGCGGGAGGCCGTGGCTCTGCCCAGCCGCTATGAGTACTACAATGATATCTGCCAGATACTGGAGGTAGATCTGGAGCAAGAAGAGCAAACAGAAAAAACCAGCGAGCAAGTAGTCAATCCCAGCGATAGCCATAGCCATCAAGAAGAACTCTTCGCTGACGATACGGGCAGCCGCGCCATGCTTAACAATCGGGAGGCAGCACTGGCCGCAGAGGAGCAAATCATCAAATACAAAAACAGTGGAAGCCTATACGATGATCCCCAATTACGCATCGT
>JAHDEE010000046.1 GCA_020629005.1 Chitinophagales bacterium | reverse complement strand
TTGTCCTCTACTCCCCCAAAACCATCAATGACAAAGAACCAATCACATCACCTGCTGAAATCAATTGCACCAAATGAATGCCCTCACTCAAATCCGCGATCGAGAGCGTGGACAAAGCCTGATTTGCAGGTAGCGATCTGGTGGCAACCATTTGTCCTATGCTATTGTAGAAAACCAGATCCAAAGTTTTTTGACTGGTATTGGATCGATCAATGAATAGCAGATCGCTGGCTGGATTAGGGTAGATGCTAAGATACGCATCTCGTTCCAATGCAATTGTTGGCAAGCCACATTCTACAACTACGGTTTGAGTGGTACTGGTCGATTCGCCCCAGGCAGCAGTGGTGGTTAAGGTAACGGTGAATTCATTGTCATAGCCATATTCGTGGCTTGGATTTGGCTGTACTGATCCTGTTCCGTCACCGAACTCCCAACTGAGGGATTCGACATTAGGATTTTCCTGGGCAAAGAAAAACTGCTGGCAGTTTTCCGGGTCCTGAGTTACGCCAAAGGCTGCGGAAAGTGGACAGCTGACTTCGACTAGCTCGGTGTACACCTGCTCATCGCCTATCTCCCCCTGTACAGTGAGGATTACTTCATAGGTGCCTGGTTCAAAGAATTCATGCACAGGAGCTTCTTCGTCGCTGGAGGTTTCGTCTCCAAAAGACCAAAAGTAGGCGACTGCATTTTCACTATTGTTTTCGAAGCTTACCGTTGTACATTCGTTGCTGTAGTCGAAGTCGGCTACCGTAGTACAGCTTACATCAACCGTATTCACCACAGTAGAGGTATCGCCTACGATACCGATCACTTCAAGACTTACTTCATAAACACCGATCTCGGCATAGTTGTGTACAGGGGACTCTTCGGTGCTGACATTTCCGTCGCCAAAGTCCCAGTTGTAGCTGGCGCCGTTATCGCTAAAATTGTTGAAGGTGACAGCCAGACAATCATCCTGAGGGAAGAAGTTTGCTTCTGAGGGGCAGGCAACTTCGACATCTACCACAAATTCCGATTCGTTGCCATCGAGGTCCTGGGCAGTCAAGCTCACTGTATAGCTGCCTTCTGCTTCATAAGTATGGGTTGGATGAATTTCAGTACTTGTACTGCCATCTCCAAAATCCCAATTGAAGTTGACAGCAAACTGGCTGTCGTTGTCGAATTCTACCGTGAGGCAATCTGAGCCACTATCGAATGCGACAGAGGCGGGAACAGATTGCTGAAGGTACTCTACTGAGGTGATGTCGAAGCCACCGTCGGAAGGCACCGCACTGGCAATGGCTACCGGATAGTTTCGCTCCACACTGTGAAAGCGAAAGATATTGGTGGTAAATGTCGTGTCAAAGATTCCTGGTATTCCGGCTGTGATCGTATTTGTTTCCAAAACACGAAGCACTTCGAAGGTATCGCCTGGCAGGATCATTTCTCCATAGGCATCTGCTGAGAGCGTTTTATCTACATCTATGGAAATGCTAATCGGAATTGGAATGAAGTCCAATTCGATTGGAATCTCGTAGGAGGCGGCTGCTTGTTCTGATTGCCCCAGTTCCATTGGTGCCAGGTAAAGATCTGGAGGAGAAGCATTGATGGTGATTTCACCTCCAAATCCTATGTCTGTGCGAATGCCCAAGATGAAACGCTTGCCATTTCCATTGTTGATGGCATAATGAGCCGTGCCCTCGAGGAAATCGGCTCCTCCTCCAGGACCACCTCCGCCACCGAAGCCACCGAGTAGAGAGCTAAGGTCAAATCCCAGGACTTGAGTTAGTGGGGCGGTACGTGCCATGGCCGAAAGGGGATAGCTATCAGAACCTGGCGAATTTTGCGAAGTCTCGAAGGAAACGAAGAGGGTGTCTGCGGCAAGCAAGCCGCTAAAATCCCAGCTCTGTGCTTCTTCGCTAGCCGCTCCAAGCAGGATATCATCAGTGGATTCGGCTATTGACATCACCTGGGCTGTTCCAGCTGTAGGCAATAAATCACTGCTGATGACGGGTTGTGCTTCCAGCGCGATACTGCTCGCGAAACAAAGCAATAGAAAGTTGAAAAATTGTTTCATTTCCTTGAGATTAAAAAGCAATGACTTCCCCAGGCTCTACCCGGAGAAGTCATTGACCTATTTTCAAATTTGCTGAACAAATGTTCGCAATTAGTTTGACAGCTACTCAGCTTAGTCTACCAGTACTTTTCCCTTCAGTAGATTAACAGAAGTGGAATTGGTTACCTCGAAGAGATATAGTCCAGATGCGAACTGAGATAGATCGATCTGAATGTCTTGCATATCTCCTACACGGCTTTGCAATACTTCTGCACCAAGCATGTTGTACACGCTGAGGATGCTGCCAGCTTCCAGACGTTGGTCTGTCTTGATATTGAAGATGCCGTCGGTAGGATTTGGGAATGCCTGCCAGCCAATGCCGTTCAGGTCTTCATTCGAAACCGGGCAGTCCAAAGTGACTTCGGTGCTGTAGTTTTCACTCAAGCCGTCAATGCTTGCACTCAAGGTTACTGTATAGGTTCCGTTGACTGCATAAGTATGTGAAGGGTTCTCTTCAGCAGAGCCGTTACCGTCGCCGAAATCCCAGAAGTAGGATTCAGCATTTTCGCTCATATTACTAAAGCTTACTTGAGGGCAAATTACTTCAAAATCGAAGGCTGACACTAGTGCGCAATTGGTATAGTTGACATCTTGAGAAATCTCTTCCGTTTCACCATTGATTCCGACAACCGATAGAACGACAGTATAGTCTCCATCTTGCTCATAGGTATGCGAAGGGTTGATCTCTTCACTAGTGTTGCCATCACCAAAATCCCAGCTGCAAGATGCCCAGTTCGAACTGTTGTTGATGAAATTGGTATCACCGTTTATGCAGTTAACATTGGCGGAGAAATCGGCTGCCAGTGGGCAGTTTAGCTCCACCATTAAGGTTTCCGAGAATTCTTCACCGTTTATGTCGACTGCCGAGACAGTGACTTCGTACTCTCCAAACTCAGCGTAGCTGTGACTCGGGAATGGGCCTTGTGCGGTATTGCCATCGCCAAAGTCCCAGTTGTAATCTACCAGGAACTGGCTGTCATTGATGAATGTTACATCAAGGCATTCGGAGTTGTAGCTAACTGCAAGGGAGGCCTCAGGTACAGCACCTACCCATTCGATTGCCTCTGGGGTGCCACTTGGCCCAGGATCGACGGCACGAATAGTCGCGATTGGATGGCCTTCGCCTTCTGCAAAGAATTTGTAGAATTGAACAGAGAAGGAAGTGTCAAAAATTACTGCATTTACAGCGATGTCCATTATTTCACTGTAGCGAAGAACCTCATGGCTGGATTCAGGTAATTCAACGGTTCCATGCGCATCAGCTGTGACTGTTCGATCTACATCAATGGTGATCGTAATAGGGATTGGCAAAGCCTCTACTTCTACTGTTAGTTGAAATTGTCCATCGTTGAAATGCTCATCTCCATACTGTAAAGGGGTCATCAGCATATCTGGTGGGTCTGCTGGCAGTGTGGTTGCACCCAAATCAGCAATTCCTGGTACATTGATTTCTGCATTAAAACCTTGCGTAAATACTGTACCCTCTCCGTTGGTAGTGTAGTAAGCCGTTGCCGGTGGGATTTGCTCCGCACCAACAAGGTCAGCAAGCAAAGCCTCCAAATCCAGACCTAAGAGCTCAGAAACACTGGCTGTCCTGGAGAATTCGGCAAGTGGAAAATCGGCCTCAGCAACAGTGCCAGCAACAGGCGCATACAGAAGCAGCGCGTTTTCTTCCGCTTCCAAAGCACTGAAGTCCCAGACCTGAGCTTCGTCAGATGGTTCGCCCGCTGATAAGTCAGAGACATTGGTGCTGCTGGAAAGCCCTTTTGCAATACCCAGTGATGCCATATCATCAGCTGTGATGCTGATTTGCGCCTGTAGAGAGAAACAAGCAAAGAGGCAAAAAAGAAAGCTTAAGTAATGTTTTTTCATATTACTGGTTTGAGAATTTTGAGCTAGTTTGTTTGATTTAAAATTAGGTAAAGATACCTAATTCCTGCCGTTTATTAGGATCGCTTTTCCGACATTTCTTGCAACTGGACCAAATGACTATACAAAGCAGAATTGGCTAATAAGCCCTGGTGTTGCCCGCTTTCCACGATCTCTCCATCCTTCATAACAATGATCAGATCGGCCTTTTGTATCGTTGACAAGCGATGCGCAATTACGATTGAAGTGCGCTCTTCCATAAGCTCTTTTAGAGCAGCCTGAACCAGCTGTTCTGACTTTGCATCCAGGTTTGAAGTGGCTTCATCGAGGATCAATATGGAAGGTTTGCCCAGCAATGCTCTGGCAATTGTGAGCCGTTGCCGTTCTCCTCCGCTCAATTTTGTCCCCCGATCGCCGATATGTTGTTGATACGCCTGATCTAGCTTCCGAACGAATGTATCTGCGTTCGCTTGCTTTCCAGCAGCAAAAACCTCTTGCTCATTGTTGCTTCGTCCAAGCGAGATGTTGTTGTGTACACTGTCGTTAAACAGCAATGCTTCCTGTGTAACGACACCCAGCAAAGAACGAAGAGCACTGAGTTTTATCTCTCTGATGTCAAGACCATCTATCAGGATCTGTCCCTCAGTTACATCGTGAAATCTAATAAGCAGGTCTGCCAGGGTTGACTTTCCGGCTCCGGAAGGACCTACCAAAGCCACCATCTTGCCCTTAGGTATTCGAAGGTTTATGTTCTTGAGTACAGGTGTTTCTTCATAGCTGAAACTCACATTGCGAAACTCAATTTCGTGCTGAAAATCGCTGATTTCCTTTGCGTCTGTTTGCTCATCAATTTTCAGGGGTACCTTGAGAACATCTTGAATTCTGTCAACTGACGCCATGCCTTTTTGTATGCTATACCAGGCTGAGGTGAGGGCTTTTGCGGGAGGAATCACCTGGGAGAAGATCACCATGAAGTAGATGAAGATTTCGGGATGAATGCCTTTCTCGTTCAGCACCATTTGACAGCCGACGTATAGTACCACTACCAGGGCACTGATACTCAGGAACTCCGAAAGAGGGGAAGAGAGGTCTCTTCTTCGCAACATATTGTTCATCAATCGGAAGTGCTCATTGTTGTTTTCGCGGAAGCGAGCTTTCTGATAAGGTTCGGCATTAAATGCCTGTAGTATCCGCAGTCCGCCAATGGTTTCTTCAATCATAGAAATGATCTCACCCAACTTATTCTGCGCTTTCCTGGAGGCCTGTTTTAAGGTCTTGCCAATGGTGCCAATGATCACCCCTGCAATTGGCAAAACGACAAACACGATGGCCGTCAGTTTAGGGCTAATGTAGAGCATTGCGCCCAGATAGGCGATGATGGTTAGGGGTTCGCGAATGCTGGCTTCCAGGGTGTGCATGATACTATACTCGATCTCCTGTACGTCTGAGGAAGAACGGGCCATCAGGTCCCCTTTCTTTTGTTCTGAATAGTAGGACAGTGGTAATTGCAGCATTTTATCAAAAACCTCCTGACGGACGTCTCGTACTACGCCGTTTCTGATGGGAGCCATGAACCACATGGCTGCGTAGCGAAAGAAGTTGCGCAGTAGAAACATCACCATCACCAACACACAGATAAAAATCAATGCACTGCGTTTTCCTTCCTCAACGATCAGTTGACTGAGAAAGTGATTAAACCGGGAAGTGGCTCCTGCTATCGTAAATGCGCTTTCGGTTGGGGCTTCCAGTTGAAGTGCCTGCTTGTCAAAAAGCAATTGCAGGAAGGGGATCACCATCGTGATGGAGAAAAGAGAAAAGACCACCGCAAAAATATTGCAGATCGCATTCATGCAAGCGTAAAAGCTGTAGGGACGCAGGTATCGGAGAGTGGCAAAGAATCTATTCAAGCTATTGTTCTGCACTAATTTGATGTAAACCTAATGAAATCCCGTATAATGCCGGCAAAATGAACGTTGGCAGCACAAATTATGTCCTTAAGCAAGCAGGGTATAAAGACAGCCTGCCGATATTGTCTTATTTTTGCCAAAGGTAAAAGAACCAAATAGCATATTGGAATCAATCAAACAACAACAAACCAGCAAACTGGTCCATCAAAATCTGGCTGATGTTTTCAGCAGACAAGGAGCCAGTATCTACGGCCGCGCTTTTGTGACCATCAGCGGAGTCGTACTTACCCCCGATCTGATGATTGCACGTGTATATCTAAGTGTATACAATGTGCCGGAAAAGGAAAGCGTATTGGAGCAAATCCAGGAAGCAGAATTTGAGATTAAACAAGAACTCTATAGACGCATCAAAAACAAATTGCGTCGAATGCCACGACTTCAGTTCTATCTGGACAGCTCACTTGATGAAGTTGATAAACTGGACAAGATTTTCAAAGAGATCAAGAAGGACGAAGATCAGCCGGAAGATTAAGGGATAGAGAATCAATAACTGTCCATTTTGACTTGCTAGAAATGATTTATCCATCGTTATTTTTCTCCACCAGCCAACAAGGATGCTGTCAAAAAATGCCTCGTCTAAATCATTTCTAGCAGCGCCAAAATCAGACACTTATTGATTCACAATCCCTAAACCACGATCATGAAGCTGGCTTTTAAAATTGCGAGGCGCTACCTGTTCTCCAAGAAATCTACCAATGCCATCAACATCATTTCGGGTGTGGCCATGATGGGTATATTGGTGGCCACTTTTAGCTTTATCCTGGTCCTTTCTGTTTTCAATGGATTTGAAGACTTCGTTTCCTCTTTATACAATACTTTCAATCCCGACTTCAAAATCGAAGTGAAGAAGGGCAAGTTCTTTACACTAAGTGAAGAGCAGAAAGAAGAGATTTGGGAGTTGCCTGGCGTGAAAGCTTTTTCTGCGGTGCTGGAAGAAAATGCAGTGGTGATGTACAAGGAGAAGCCGCTGATTGTGACAATAAAGGGGGTAGACCAAAATTACCGTCATGTATCTATGGTGGATACTACCATTGTGCATGGTGAATTTCTCCTGCAGGAAGATGATCAGAATTTCGCAGTGATCGGATTTGGGGTGGAAGCGATGCTTGGTATTCGCTTATTCAATCAGTTTGATCCCATCTACATCTACCTTCCGAAGCGAAATGCCAAAACCAGTAGCCTGAATCCGGAAAACGCTTTTGAAAAAATGCCTATCATGGCAGCCGGAACATTTTCAATTCAGGCGGATTTCGACTCCCGTTATGTCATTGTTCCGCTGCGCTTTGCCCGCGAATTGATGAAGCGCGAAGAGGCGGTTTCAACCTATGAAGTGGCGCTTTCAGAAGGGGCAAAGAGCGCAGATGTGCAGCAGCAGATTGCTGCTATTATCGGGGATGATTTTGTGGTTAAGGACCGCTATCAGCAGGATGAGTTTATGTATAAGGTGATGCAGGCAGAAAACTGGGCAGTCTATGCAATACTCAGTTTTATCTTGTTGATTACCGGCTTCAATATAATCGGCTCTTTGTCTATGCTGGTGTTGGAGAAGCGTAAGGACATCGGTATCCTCAAAGCAATGGGCGGAGATCAGCAACTCATCTCTCGTATCTTTTTGTTAGAAGGCCTGTTGCTTGCGGGAATCGGGGCCTTCTTAGGAATGCTTTTGGCAACGATTGTCTGTCTCATCCAGATGCACTTCGAGGTCGTCAAACTAGGCGGCAATACTTTCCTGATCGATGCTTATCCAGTTAGTTTGCGTGTAAGCGACTTCGTTTGGGTCAGTCTGACGGTGGTTATTATTACCTTACTGGCATCGTACTTCCCGGCCAAAAAAGCAGCTGCACAAAGCCAGCTTGTGGCGGCAGAGTAGCGGACAAAAAAAGCCTTGCAAGACAGTCAGTACCAAAGGCACCAAGAGCATTGCAAGGCTCATTTCTGGAGCAATGTGCAAGAACAGGCTCACTCATCGCTAAATCGGGATTACTTTTTCTTCTTTGCTGTTGCCGCAGTGTAGTTTCGGCTGACCTGCGACCAGTTTACTACATTGAAAAATGCCTGTACGTAATCAGGGCGCTTGTTTTGGTACTTTAGGTAGTAGGCGTGTTCCCATACATCCAGACCCAAAATCGGCTTGCCTTTTTTCTCAGCGCAATCCATCAACGGATTGTCCTGGTTAGGTGTAGAAGACACGAATAATTTACCCGAGCGGTTCACTGACAGCCATGCCCATCCAGAGCCAAATTGGGTGCCGGCAGCTTTAGCAAATACCTCCTTAAACTTCTCGAAAGAACCGAAACTATCTTTGATCGCCTTGGCAAGTTTACCCTTAGGCTCACCACCACCTTCCGGCGACATAATTCTCCAAAACAGGCTGTGGTTATAATAGCCACCACCATTGTTTCGTACAGCTGCATTTTCGCTTGCTTTTTTCATCAGATCCTCTATGCTTTTCTCAGCAAGATCAGTACCCTCAATTGCAGCGTTCAGCTTGTTGGTATATCCCTGATGGTGCTTCGTGTGATGAATCTTCATCGTACGAGCATCAATGTGCTCCTTCAACGCATTATATTCGTAAGGAAGGTCAGGAAGTTTGAATGCCATAAGTTTGTCTTTTATTTAATAAAGTTTTCCAGTTTCCGAGTACAAAAATAAGGTCTTTCCACAAATTATTTGCATAAATGCCTTACTCAGACTTACCATAGAACTTGTCGAGCATCTCAGGCGTCATTCCCATGCTCGAAAAACCTCCATCGTGAAAGAGGTTTTGCATCGTCACCATGCGACAATAGTCGGAGAAGAGCATTACACAAAAATCGGCGCAACTATCTGCATCTGCATTGCCCAGAGGAGATAGGTCATCCGCAAAAAGCAGAAACTTGTCGAAGCGATTCACTCCTGATCCGGCAGTAGTAAGTGTTGGTGATTGAGACACGGTATTGATTCTGACCTTCTTCTCCACTCCATAGTGATAGCCAAAGTTTCGTGCAATAGATTCCAGCGTAGATTTGGCATCTGCCATGTCTCCATAATCCGGAAAGCTTCTTTGTGCGGCAATGTAAGTCAAGGCGGTCACTGCTCCCCACTCATTAATGCAATCCAGCTTTTTGGCTGTCTGCAAAAGCTTGTGCAAAGACAAGGCAGAGATGTCTAAGGTCTTATTGAAGAAATTGTAATTGACATTTGTATATCCTTTCTTCTTGCGCACGTTTGGCGACATGCCAATGGCATGAAGTACAAAATCCAGCTTTCCTTCCAACACTTCCATGCTGGTGAGCAGAAGTGATTCCAGTTCATCTGTATCTGTGGCATCACAAGGAATGATTTCCGAATCTGTTTGTCTCGCCAGTTCTTGCAAATTGCCAAATCGCAGTGCCGGAGCTGTATTGGTTAATGTAAATGTGGCTCCTGCTTGTTTCGCTTTCAAAGCCACCTTCCAGGCAATGGACTGCTCATCCAATGCACCGAATATTAGCCCGCGCTTTCCTTCTAGTATCTTATGTTGCATAGTCCCTTTTCCCTCTTTTAGTTTACAATTACGAATACTCCAACAGACCCACAAAGATAGGGATTCAGGAATTGGAATTTGGTAGAGAGTAGAGAGTAGAGAGTAGAGAGTAGAGAGTAGAGAGTAGAGAGTAGAGAGTAAGGAGTAAGGAGCAAAGGTCAATACAGAGCAAATCCCAAACCCCAGGCGACCGAGACAGCCGGCAGAATAGCCTCGATAGAAATGGAAATGAGCTGCCTGACTGCTGTGGTGACTGCCGCTCCATGCTGGCTCGGAGCTTGCGGAGAGACAGCAGGGAGCGAGCAGGAACAAGCAGGCAGGTAGCTCATTGAAATGGATAGCGAGTAGCCCTTGTCCACGTGTATGTGCGTTTCGCTCCAAATAAATCAATTTTTCGGCTGGGGTGTGGAGCTGTTTTGGAGACTTGTTTTGATACCAGTGTGTGTGATAATTCGCTGTAAATCAATGATAAAGGTTTGTGTGGGGTTATGTTTTGTGATTCTTTGCCTGAAAATTGTACATGCTGAATTTGGGGATAGGAGGCATATTTGTACTGTTGATAGCGATGCAGAACAAATTGAATGTTATGAGAAAATTTAGATTTAGCCTTTACACCCTAAGCCTCTTCTTAACGCTACTATTTACCCAAGGTAGCATAGAGGCACAAACAATTGACCTGGAGTTACAAATGGAGTCCGATGTGACCTTTGTAACTCAGGGTGATACCTTTACCCTAAGTTTGGTCCTTAGCAATAATGGACCTTCAGATGCCGAAGCACAAGAAGTAGCCCTTTATCTCCCCGAAATGGTTACCTATGTGTCTGCTACAAGCGGTGTCTATGATGTAGTGAATCACTTATTGCAGTTTTCTGAAAGTAATTTGGCGGCTGGCGAGTCTCGGCAGACGGATGTGACACTAACTGCTGATGCTGAGGGAAGCCTGGAACTGTATGCCGAAGTAATAAGTGCAATTGAGGATGATATTGACAGTGTGCCGAACAATGATGATGGAAACCAGGACGAAGATGATGAGGCTGTAGTTGGAGTTCAGGTTGAGTCCTGGGGAACTGCTATTGATCTCGAACTGGACGTAACTATCTCTGCCACAACGATTGCGGTTGGTGATCAGGTGACTTACACTTTTGAGTTGACGAATCAAGGGCCTGATGCGGCATATGGCGTGAATGTTGCGCATACTATTCCCGAAGGACTTACTTTTGTTTCCAGTGAGACGAGTACAGGTCAGTATGTTGTAATGAATGACATTTGGAACGCTGGAGAAATGATGGTGGGAGCGACTGAATACCTTAGCATAACAGTGGTTGCAACGGTTGATGATAGCCCTCAGATAACTGCCGAAGTGGAGTCTTGGAGCGAGAATGAGAATATACAAGATATAGACTCGACGCCAAACAATGATGATGGAGATCAGTCGGAAGATGATGAGTGTGGTACAGTGTTTTTTGTGGAGAGCGGCAATGAAGATGGGACTGTTGATCTGTTGTTGATGACGATACCGGAGCATATCACTGCTGTAAGTGGAGAGCCATTCCAGTACAAGATTTTGTTGACCAATGGCGGACCTGAAGCGGCTACTGGAGTTTCTGTTGAGACATTTGTGCCGGCAGGCTCTATACTGCAAAGCAGTGAGGGTAACTTTAGTCCTGGTACTGGAATCTGGTACCACGGTGACTTAGGCGTCGGTGAGGTTGCCGAGCTTGTTGTAAATGCTGTGGCAGGAGATGTTGGTGCTCATGTGGTGGAAAGTCAGGTGCATACTTGTGATCAGACGGATGTTAATTCTAGTCCAGCCAATCATATTTTTGGAACCCCTTCTTCAGAAAACGATGAGCGATTGGTGACCATGGTCGTGCAACCGGCTGGAAGCTATGCTGATTTGGAAGTAGACTTCAATATTGACTACCAGACTGGTGAGCAATTTGCCAGCTACAATATTGTAGTGAGTAATGAAGGTACCATCGATGCAACAGGCATAGTAGTGGATTTAGATATTCCAAACATCGAGAACCTTATATACGAAACTGCAAATAGTCCGGGAGCAACACTTTCTGGCGATAGCTGGAGCATAGAGAGCCTAGCTGCTGGTGCAAGCATTGCCTGCGAGATTCAAGCTCAAATGGAGTCAGGTCTGAATACCTATATAGTAAAAGTTTCCGCTTGTGAAACGCCTGATTTGGACTCCAGTCCTGAGTGGTATTCTTTCGGTTTTGAGGATGATGAGGTGGTGATCACTGAAGAGTTTGAGACGGTCGAGTATGTGATAGATCTGGAAGTGGAGTTTGTAGTGAGTGATATGCAACCTGAAGAAGGGGAGGAGTTTGGCTTTGAGTTGATCGTTACGAACCTGGGGCCAGATGATGCTACGAGCGTACAGGTGCGTTCTGATCTTTCTACTGATCTCCAATATGTGATGGGCGACTTCGAATTTGAGATGAATGAGTACATTCTCTACAAAGACATTGCTTTGCTTGCAGCTGGCGAAACTCGGGCCTTGGGTGGTACAATGATGGTTTACGGAATGGCCTTGGGAGCTCTTCCATGGAGCTTTCAAGTGACTGAAGCCGGTCAGAATGATATCGACTCTGAGCCGCATAATGACGATGGAGATCAATCGGAAGATGACGAGGCAGGTGTCCTACTACAAGTTGGAGGTGGTGGTCCACCAGCAGGTGTGATAGATCTTGAACTAAGTATGGAAGCGCATTCAGGTGATGACTATGCCGGAGATAATACCTACTCTGCACTGACGCTTTATAACAATAGTTTGACAGATGCGACTGGCGTGCAGGTGTACTACCCTGTTGATCCTGGATATGCATTTGTTTCCAGTGATGAGTGGGACTACGATCCTGTGACAGGAATCTGGGATGTTGGAGAGATTCAGGCAGGAGGCTATCGCTTCCTGGAGCGTATCCAAATGCCATACGATGGTGGGATATTCTACTTTGAGGCTCAGGTAATTGCCGCTGACCAGCAGGATGTGGATTCGACGCCAAACAATGATGATGGCCAGCATATAGAAGATGATGAAGCCGGAGCAGAGGTTTGGGTGAATGCCTTAAATGATACTCCGATAGTAGATCTTGCCTTGGAAATTACTGCTGTTCCAGAAAGCTATTTACTTGATGAGCAATTCGAGGTGGTATTGGAAATCACGAATGAATATATGCACGACGCGGATGCTGTTGAAGTTTCAATTGCACTTCCTGAAGGGCTTGCCTTCATTGGAGCGATTGCGAGCGAGGGTTTGTTTGCTTCGGCTGAGTCGGTCTGGAATGTAGGAGAGGTGAAACGCAATGAGCCTGAAACCCTGACGCTAACACTTGGAGCTGCTGAAGCTGGTGATCACCAGATATTGGCTGAAATCATCAAATACAGTGATGTTGACGGCGCAGCAGATTTTGACTCTGAGCCTAATAACGATGATGGCGACCAAAGTGAAGACGACGAAGCAGGTATTACGATAACGGTGGCTGGGCCAGCTTGTACAGAGGAAGTATGGCCTGGAGATGCGAACAATGATGGCATTGCCAACAACTTTGATCTGCTGAATCTGGGACTTGTCTATGGTACTAGCGGGCCTGCAAGAGCGGAGACATCTACTGAATGGCAAGGATTTGAAGCCGACTGCTGGGAAGGATACTTTGATGATGAAGTCAATTACAACCATGCAGACTGTGATGGTGATGGGCAGGTGACAATGTCAGATCAGTTGGCTATCACTGAGAACTATGGCCTGACTCATGGAAAGACCGAGGATGCTATGGAGGCCACTGAAGATGACCCACAATTGTTTCTGGAGGAGCCTGCAGATATTTTGAGCTCAGGGATGTTCCTTGACCTTCCGGTACGACTTGGTACGGAGAGCATTCCGGCTTCTAATACCTATGGATTGGCTTTCACAGTGAGTTTTGAAAATATTGAGTTTGTGCCTGGGACTTTCTTTGTTGACTTTGGCGACTCCTGGGTAGGAGAAGAAGGGGTTAATTTGCTGACTTTCGAATACTTGTTACAGTCTAGTTACGAGGTTGATATTGCCATCACCAGAAATGACCAATCTGATCAAACAGGATTTGGCCCGGTATGCGCTATCCACGGAATGATTGATGATATTGCTGGTAAGAAAAACTCAGAATACAAATTCAGCATCAAGAACGTGCGTGCCATTACTTCGAAGAATGAGCCACAGCCGATCTTTGTTGAGGAACCGACGAATAATGAGGGTACGATTTTGCCTGGCAAGCAAATTTCTTTCTATCCGAATCCTGCTTCTAGTATGATTTATTTGGATACTGCTGGAGGTGGATACGATAGCTACCAGTTGTTTGACATCACTGGTAAACTGGTGAAGCAAGGCGGACTTAGCATTTCTTCCACGGAAATTTGGGTCGAGGATTTGATTCAAGGGACTTATCTGTTGAAGGTGCTTGGTTCGGAGCACAGTAGCACCCGACAAATCACAATTATCAAATAATTTACGGGGAGTATTTATTTATATGACGAAGGGCCGATCACAACTTGTGGTCGGCCCTTTCATTTTATTGGGTATATAAGGCTGCTTTGGTCTACACTCTATTTGATCTTAAATGCCTTCTTCACTTTGGATACGTAATCCAGCTTTTCCCAGGTGAAGGTGTTGAATTGTTTCGCTTTACCTTTGCCGTGCTTTAAGGAGATCTTTCCAGGTTGTCGGCCAAAGTGTCCATACTTGGCAGTAGGCGAAAAGATTGGATTCTTGAGTCCCAGTCGTTTAATGATCAAGCCAGGACGAAGATCAAAAAGCTCGTTGGTAATATCTGCAATCTCCTGATCGCTCTTGTCTACTTTAGCTGTGCCGTAGGTGTTTACATAAAGTCCAACCGGCTCCGCAACACCAATAGCATAGGCCACCTGCACCAAGATCTGATCGGCAACGCCAGCGGCTACTAAATTTTTGGCAATATGTCTGGTCGCATAAGCTGCCGAACGATCTACTTTTGATGGATCTTTACCAGAAAATGCTCCACCTCCGTGCGCACCTTTACCGCCATAAGTATCAACGATAATCTTTCTTCCGGTAAGCCCTGTATCGCCGTGTGGACCGCCGATGACAAATTTCCCAGTTGGATTGATTAAGTACTTAATTTTCTTTGAGCCTAGCATTTTTGCCAGATCTGCTGAGAGTCGCTTTTGCACTTTTGGAATCAAGTGTTTTTTGACATCCTTTTCGATCCGGGTTTGCATTTGTTTTTCATCGCCAATCGTATCGTCGTGCTGGGTCGAGATTACGATGCTCTGAATGCTTTTGGGCTTGTGGTCATCTGTGTATTCGATAGTTACTTGCGACTTTGAGTCCGGACGAAGGTACTTCATCACCTTCCCGGCCTTGCGAATGGCAGCCATTTCTTCCAGTATCATATGCGAAAGCTCCAGGGTAAGAGGCATATAATTCTTGGTCTCGTTGGTGGCATAGCCAAACATCATTCCTTGGTCTCCTGCTCCCTGTGTCTCTATACTGGCACGATCGACACCTTGACGAATGTCTGAACTTTGCTCGTGAAGTGTTGAGATGATACCACAGGATTTTGCATCAAACTGGTATTCCGATTTATTGTATCCAATCTGGTCTATAACGCCTCGTACCAGACTGTCGAGGTTGATATAGGCAGTACTGTGAATTTCGCCACCGACCACTACGAGCCCGGTAGTTACAAAAGTTTCACAGGCAACCTTGCTTTCTTTGTCTTGAAGCAAAATAGCATCAAGCACGGCGTCAGAAATCTGATCAGCAACCTTATCGGGGTGTCCTTCTGAGACAGACTCAGATGTAAATAGGTAAGACATGATAGCCAGGATTTTTATGTTAGTTTCTAATTTCGTTAATCCTGCAAAGATAGCGAAATGCAGATAAGTAACAACACAATCCTACGGGCTGTAAATTGCCAGAATTAGCGAGTATCGAGGATTGTATACCGGCTACCAGTTCAAGAGGCGTTCAATCACTCTTCCGAGCTTTTCTGCATTGGGCAGCATCTCTCTTTCGAGGTCAATATTTAGCGGAATTGCAGGCAGATTCTCCGCTCCCAAAACCTGCACAGGTGCATCTAAGTCCTGGAAGCATTGCATGGATATTCTGCCAGCCAGGCTTTCTGCCATGGAGTTGAGGGACTGCTCTTCGGTGAGCACAATACATTTATTATGTCTTCTCACTGCGGCAAACACGGCCTCTTCGTCCATCGGATACAGGGTACGCAGGTCTACGATCTCAATTTGCCCAACGAAGTTCTTGGCCGCATTCAATGCCCAATGCACACCCATGCCATAGGTGATGACACATAGCGTTTCGCCATTTTCGAGCTTTTCGGCTTCTGGTTCCAATGCAAGTCTTGCCTTCCCAAGCGGAATAATATAGTCCTCGTCTGGTTCTATGGTCTTGGCTTCTTCGGTACCCGGCACCTTGGACCAATATAAGCCCTTGTGCTCGAAAAACACCACTGGATTCGGATCGAGGAAAGCCGCCTTGAGCAATCCCTTCATGTCCGCCGCATTGGAAGGGAATACCACTTTAATGCCACGTGTAGCCAGCACCGCCGATTCGATACATCCGGAATGATAGGGGCCTCCGCCTCCATAGGCGCCAATTGGAATACGAATCAAGCTCTGTGCATTGGTCTTACCCATAGAGAGGTAGCAGGCTTTGGACAATTCGGTTACCAATTGATTGATGCCGGGCCAGATGTAATCGGCAAACTGAATCTCCACCATTGGCTTACAACCAACGGTACTCATACCTAGCGTTGAACCTACCAGATATGCCTCTTGAATCGCAGTATTGAATACCCGATCGTCCCCGTATTTTTCGGCTAGTGTAGCAGCTTCTCTGAATACACCTCCAAGTCTACGCCCTACATCCTGACCGTAGAAAACGGCATCAGGATGCTTTCGCATGATCTCATCCATAGCAAACAAGGCAGCATCTACCATAACCACCTTTTTACCTCCCTCAGGGCATCGTACTCCTGCTTCTTCCGTAACAGGAGTAGGGACAAATTCATGCTCAAACAAGGAGCTCAGTTCCGGTGAAGGTGCATCAACGGCATCCTGAAATGCTTTGCTGATTTCTTCTTTAGCCAGGTCCTCCATTTCGTCCAGCTCTTCAGCACTTACACCCATGCTGAGCAGTGCGGTTCTCAGTTTTGGAGTTGGGTCATCTTTGCCATGCAGGGCCAAATCTTCGTCGCTTCTGTACCACTCCTTTCGCACTCCGCTGGTATGGTGTCCAAGCAATGGTACTTGTGCATGTACCAGTATTGGTTTTCGCTCTTTTCGCACATAATCGATCGCCTCACGCATGCAGGTGTAGGATTGGCCGAAGTCCGAACCATCTACCCTAACGGCCTTGATCTGCTTGAAGCCTTGTATGTACTCGTATGCGTCCATGCATCTGGACTCATCAGAACTAACAGATATGCCCCATTCGTTGTCTTGAATCAAGTAGATAATTGGCAATTCCTTGAGCGCAGCAAATTGAAAGGCCTCACTTACCTCTCCTTCGGTTACAGAGCTGTCGCCCAGCGAGCAAAGCACTATTGGCTTATGCGTATGTGCTGCAAGACCCTTTTGCTCCAGGTACTGTACCCCCTGAGCCATCCCGGTTGCTGGAATCGCTTGCATACCGGTGGCACTGGACTGATTAGGGATAGTCGGAAAATTAGGGTCATTGCTGGCAGGATGACTATAGTAGCTTCGACCACCTGAAAAAGGGTCGTCCCGTTTGGCAAGCAATTGCAGCATTAGCTGATAAGGGCTAAATCCCATGCCGAGCAACATGGACTCGTCGCGGTAATAGGGAGCAGCATAATCGTACGGTTTGAGCTGCATTCCCGTGGCCAATTGTATGGCTTCATGGCCTCTGGACGTACTGTGTACATATTTGGTGATGCTACGATTTTCATCGTAAATTCTGGCCATGTATCTGGCCTTTAGCATTAATTCGTAAGCTTGCAGGCTTATCTCTTTCAAATCTTTCTTCTTGCTTTTCTTTTTTCCCGATAAGGCCACTTCGTCCATAGTTTGAACAATTTCGTTAATGCTTACTACTTAACTCTACAAGTTAATAATTTCTCCTCGTTCAAATAGGCCGTAAGCAGGTCTTCTCTCGCAATCGGTCCCACTCCTTCAGG
Organism: Chitinophagales bacterium; assembly: GCA_020629005.1. Taxonomy (GTDB): domain Bacteria; phylum Bacteroidota; class Bacteroidia; order Chitinophagales; family UBA2359; genus JAHDDV01. The sequence goes on along the minus strand of JAHDEE010000046.1, from coordinate 18,297 downwards.
AGTGCCTGTGAAAATCAAGTCCCCTTTATTGAGCGTAAAGTATATGGAAATATAGCTCACCAGAAAGTCAAAATCAAAGATTAAATCCGAACGACTGCCTCGCTGCACTTCTTCACCATTGCGCTTCAGCGAAAGCTTCAGCGCCTTGGGATCTTCGATTTCCTGCATCGGAATCCATCTGCCGACCGGGGCACTATTATCAAATGATTTGGCCTTTTCCCAGGGTAGTCCTTTCTGTTTGCACTTTGCCTGTATGTCTCTAGCTGTAAAATCCAGGCCAACAGTGATCGCATCATAGTACTTCCAGGCATATTTTTCCTGAACTGACCGGCCATGCTGGCAAATGCGGAGAACGAACTCGACTTCGTGGTGTATATTTTCCGAAAAGTCAGGATACCAAAAGTCCTTGTTGTTGATCATCAAAGCCGTTGAGGGCTTCATGAAAAGCACTGGTTCGGTCGGAACCTCACTTTTCATTTCCTGGGCGTGTTTTGCATAGTTTCTCCCAACACAAATTATCTTCATACGGTCTATTTGCTCTTTGTTACCTGTTTAAGGAAAGCCTCACAGCTGTCGCTAAGACTTTGCTCCAAAGATAAGAACTCATAGTTTAGTAATTCAGACACCTTCTGATTGCTGTATTTGAAAAATTGCTGCGTTTGCCTAAATGTTTCTCGTGTTAATATGGGCGACTTTCCGGTCATTGTGCTACGCAGCTTTTCAGCTCTCCAGGCAATTTCTCCTAAAGGGCGAGGCAATGCCCCTCTTGTCGGCTTTTTGCCCAGCATAGCTAAAACGTGAGCGAAGAATTCCTGGTAACTGGCGTTAGCTCCATTCAGTATAAACCGTTCTCCAATAGCCGCAGGAACTCGCATCAGTTGTATCATTGCCTCAGCACAATCTCTTACATCTACAAAACCAGAGCCACCTGAGGGATGAAATGGCAGACCTTCCCAGGCCTGAGTGATCAGCCTGGCCGAGCCAAGCTTCCAGTTGTCTGCAGGGCCAATTATGATCGAGGGATTTACGATCACTGCCGCCAACCCTTCTGCTACAGCTCTCCACACCTGCATTTCCGATTCGTATTTGCACAGTGCGTAGTGCGATGTGGATTTTTCCGCGTCGAAAGCACACTGCTCATCCACTTCTGCGCCATCTTTAGCAAACCTGCCCAATGCAGCGATCGAACTGACATGTAGCAGCTTTTCTACACCGGCTTGCAAAGCAACATTAACCATATTGGCAGTGCCTTCTACATTGACCTGATACATATGGTCCCGCTGCTTCGGATCAAAGGAAATAAGCGCAGCACAGTGGTAAACCTCTTGCACGTCACGAACCGCCTCCAGCAATGATGAGGTGTCGAGCAAATCAGCCTTGATCCACTCTACCTGCGATTTTAAGTCTTTTGGAATACTGGATTTCTTTCTCCTGATGGCCCGCACGGACCCTGCATTAGCTCGTATCAGCTTACGTATCAGGTGTGCTCCAAGGAAGCCACTGCCACCAGTTACCAGAATCATAGGTTTTCATGTATTAGCCAGACCGCAAAAGTACTAGTAATACAACTCACCACCAATACTATCTCGGTTGGCTCCGGTAACAGAACTCAGGCAATTAACCTCACCTCTCACCCGGAGAATGCCTATGAAAGCCATGATCACTGCCTCTTTAAACTTAATAGTAACTTCATCGGGAGTCTCAATTTGTATTGAAGGAGCACGATCCTGCATGCGTTCTATCAAGAAAGAATTAAATGCCCCGCCGCCAGTTACCAGCATTTTCAAATCCGGACTCTTTACTATGTTCTCATTGTGGCAGATAATGTCCACGTTCTTTGAGACCTGAAAGGCAATATGCTCCACCACAGTAGCCAGCTTATCTTCTGTAGGTATGTCGTGTTTTCTAAACATTGGCAGAATGATCTTACTTACCCAACCTGCTGAAAGTGACTTTGGGTATTCCTTCTCAAAATACCAGGAGTTGTTAAGTTCTTCTAATAAGGCATAATCCACCATTCCAGATCTTGCAAGCACACCATCCTGATCAAATTCATGACCAAGGCCCTCAGCAAATTTATTTAGCAATAAATTGCAACCAGAAATATCATAAGCGATCATTCCCTTGGTTGTCCTGGCTGCTATGTTAACGATGCCTCCAAGATTGAGGAAAAAATCATAACCAGGATAGAGATGCAAATCCCCAATTGGAGCTATTGGAGCACCCTGTCCCCCAAGCGCAACATCAACTGTACGGAAATTGCAAACAGTAGGAATTCCTGTCACAGCTGCAATCGCAGCTCCATCACCGATCTGGCTCGTTAGTAGTTTTTCGGGTTGATGGAATATCGTCTGTCCGTGACTGGCGATATAGTCAATATCTCCTTCCAACTCATTTTTGGCAATGAATTCATTAATGGTATTTCCAATATAATGCCCGAAGAAAGTATCGGTCTTGAGGTAGGTCACAGCATTTTGCAAAACCAGGTTTTCCAGCCTGAGTTTCCATTTTTTGGGATGGGGAATGCAGTCAGCACACTTCACCTCATGAGACCATTTCCCCGCTTCAACATGGAAATGACAATAGGCAATATCCAGTCCATCCATAGATGTACCAGTCATTATGCCGAGCACTTTATACGTTTTCATCGCTGCCGGATATATATTAACACAATGTAGTCCACAATATTTAAATCCCCAGGGTTTCGTACCCTGATCCCCGCATTATCTATTCACTCCAATCTAGCGCAGCTCCACTAAACCTCTGAATCACTGATTGTTACACGCCTGCTCTTAGATGCTTTAAAATAGCTAAAGCACTCCAGATTTTCCAATATAGTTGTCGAAATCCATAAAGGATGTTAAAAATCACCAGTTCAAAAATGTGATTATTTTACATCATATAGCTAACAAAAGCCCTCAATCGCCCTGCCCTTGCCTCATTCCGCACCAAGCTGCAAGGCAGCCATTCGTCCACAAGTGTCTTGAAATTCCGACCAAATCTCCTCCAATATCGTCGCTGCAGGCTTAATATCGCTAATCTGGGAAGCGATCTGGCCTATTTCAAGTTCCCCGTCCACCATATCGCCCTCAAACATGCCTTTCTTGCTGCGACCCCTACCTAGCAGCATGGCCAGCTCCTGCGCACTAGCCCCTCTCTTCTCTGCCTCATCAACCTGCTCATAGAAACTGTTCTTAATCAATCGCACAGGCACTACTTGCTTTAAACTAAGTTTTGTGCCCCCTTCACCCGTTTCTACTACCTTCTCCTTGAAGTTCTGATGAGCTGAAGACTCTTCACTCGCTACAAAACGACTGCCAATCTGCACCGCTTCAGCGCCTAAGGCAAATGCAGCCGCCATTGCTCGCCCACTAGCAATGCCTCCCGCCGCAATCACCGGGATAGAGACGCCATCCGCTACAACTGGTATCAAACAGAGCGTCGTAGTCTCATCTTTACCATTATGGCCACCAGCCTCAAAACCCTCCGACACAATCGCATCAACACCAGCTGCCTCTGCTTTCCTCGCAAATTTCAAACTAGCAGTGACATGAACCACTGTTATACCAGCCTGTTTAAAGGTTGCCGTGTATTTTTTCGGGTTTCCAGCAGATGTAAACACTATAGGAACCTTATGCTTGATAATGGTATCTATATGCTCCCCAATCGAAGGATAAAGCAAAGGTAGATTCACCGCAAAGGGTTTATCCGTTGCCGCCTTGCACTTTTGCACATGCTCCTCCAATATCTCCGGATACATCGATCCACTACCGATGATTCCAAGCCCTCCAGCATTACTGACCGCAGATGCCAGCTCCCAGCCCGAACACCAAATCATTCCGGCCTGAATGATCGGATATTTTATCCCAAACAATTTTGTGATTCGATTTTCCATAAGTCAATTTGCTGCAAATGTAAGGCTAATTAAAAGCTCTTTCTATGTAAAACGCCCAAAGGACAAAGTCACTATGACACAAAGCCGGGAAAGAGTAAATTTGATTTTTTTAGGAGCGAATCTGTTTCCAGCGCGCCAACGGTCTCCCCGTGCTCCACTATTATTCAGCACTTCGCCAGCTGTTCCTGGTCAGCCACTGGCGTCTCCTCCTAAGGTCGGAGCCACCATTGGCTGCCAGTCACCACGCTGTCGCAGCACTTCATACCGTTTCGCCCGGGGCTATTTTTCACTGGCAGTCCGCCGCAGCACCAGTCAATCAACCATCTGTAATCCGTAGTCCTAGCCCAATCCGTATCTGTAATCCCCAATCCCTAACCAGCAATGCCATTCTTCAATTCCATTGGAACCCCAAAAAGCTATCTTTACACCCTCAACCCTATGATCGAAATAGCTAAAATTCTCGCAGGTCTCCTCTCCATGAGCCTAATGGCACAAATCGAATTCAACATCGGTGAAGTACCAATAACCGGACAGAGTCTTGGCGTATTGCTGGTAGGTGGATTGTTAGGGCCACGTCTTGCCGCACTATGCATGCTACTCTATCTTTGTGCTGGTGCCGTCGGACTGCCTGTGTTTGCAGGTGGAAGCTCCGGAACAGAAGTGCTGACAGGCAAGACAGCAGGTTTCCTGTATAGCTTTGTACCTGCCGCTGCCTTGAGCGCTTACCTCAGATTTCTTTGGGGGGCAGATTTCCTAAAGCTTCTGATAAACTTTACCTTGGCCACTGGACTGATTCTTTCAATTGGTTGTTTATGGTTAGCTTACCACCTGGGCTGGCAAACAAGCTTTAAATCCGTTTTGCCCTCGCTACTACCTGGTGCCGGTATCAAAGTTTTCATGGCAGCCATCATCGTCTCAGTCCTGATGCAAGTGGTAGGGCAAAATAGATTATTCAATTAGCATCGAGAGCCGGAAGGGCAATTGGAATGCAAATCATGACAATCCCATTAAGTCAGAAAAGAACATAGAAGAGACCCTGGTGATGGGACTTTATCGCTCACCCATCGACGAAGAAATGCTGGCCGCAGAACTTCAGGATTTGTCTGTCAATGCCTCAGTCGAAGGCAAGCTCCTGGCCTATATGACGCGTGCTTCCATGGCAAGAAAAGCAGGTCTGGTTCCACTAAAACAACATGAATCTGAACCCAATGTAGCAGCCCCGGAATCCTACCAGCAGATCAGTCAAAAATCATCCATTTTTCTCTACCAGCTTTTGGAAGACAAGAAGCATGAACTGATTCATGAATTCTACAGAGAAACCCTAAATGCTTCTTGCATTTTACGCCCCTTTTTGTTGCCGCGTACAATGGATCAACTTTGTAAGAAACACTATCCGGGTTTGGATCATGTTACCCTGCTTGGAGAAAGGGGTAAATGGTTAAGTCAGTATAACGAAAGCTGGCAAACAAATCTATATCCGAAAGTACAGCAGTGGCGCAAAGGCAACCGAAAGGAAAGACTTAGATATTTCCTGGCATTCTCACAGGCGAAGCCAGACGGAGTTTTGGACCTGCTGTTAGAAGTGCAAACAAAAGATAGTGCTGATCTATTGGCGGCTTGTCTTAAGCTACTTCCCTTTGCGCATCCCAATCAGGAAGCACTACTGGATAGCCTGCTTGATCATCGCAGAAAAGAAGTCCGTACCGAAGCCGGTAGGCTTTTACCCAGCCTGCCTCGCTCCCGTTATGCACAAAGGATGCTGACGTATCTCTCTCAGATTATGGAAGTAAAGGGAGTGCTAAAGCAAAGCCTGCAAATTGGTCAATTGCCCTTGACAGATGAAACAATAGACAAGGAGCAGTTGAACAAGAAAAAACTGAAGCCCTATGGCATTGGAACCAAAACGGAGGCCCTTATATGGATGCTCGCAGCAGTAAGCCCAGAGGATCTTTTGCAATCGCTGCAAATCAAGGAAAAAATTCTGCTGAATGAATTGCAAAATTCGGAATGGAATCAAGCCCTTTTGACTGGGCTTTCTTTATCGGCAATCAATCATCGGGACCAAAATTGGGCAACTAAAATTCTTCGCCTTCTCTTCGAAAAACAAGGCTTGACAAGAGGGATGCCAACCTATCTCTTTCCGCAATTAATGGAACTCCTTGATGGCGATCTTGCAGATCAGCTGCTGGCAGAGAATTTTAGCACACATGCCTTTTCCGCTGAGACAAATTTGGGAGTAAGTCTGGTAATGAAGCATCAATATAGACTGAAACCCAGGGCGGCCCGTGCCATGTTGCAGTCGCTCTATAAAGATCAACAAAGACCCGTCAACGGCTTAATCCTTCGTCGCCTGGCAACTTCTATGGGCCCACTGGGAAACCTGCTTCCGATAACACTGTATCCAGAGTACGAAAAGGCCTGGAAAAATGGAAACGGCCATAGTCCGGAATTGCGCTATTACATTTCAGAATTGATGAAGAATTGGAAGCATCGATTCGAGATGATCACCTGCATAAAAGCCTAGAAAGAAATGGAGACCATACGATTACATGCGGAGCAAGAATTCGAAACGGAGCTAAAGGCACTTCTGGAGGAGGACAAGTATCCGAAACCACCAAACTGGGTGCTATCCCCCTGGGCGGTCCTGAAATACCTCATGGGAACCAAACTGGAAGATGGCACAGAGATCACCCCAAAATACATTGGCAATTCACGTTTAATCGAAATCGCCATTGCAACGTTGGCAACGGATAGAGCGCTTTTGCTCATGGGATTGCCCGGTACGGCCAAGACATGGGTCTCCGAGCATCTAAGCGCCGCGATTTCCGGAGACTCCACCCTTCTGGTACAGGGAACAGCCGGCACCGCTGAAGATGCGATCCGATATGGGTGGAATTATGCCGAGTTGCTGGCAAAAGGGCCTAGTGACAAAGCCCTGGTAAACAGTCCGGTGATGACTGCCATGAGGGAAGGAAAGCTAGTGAGAGTGGAAGAGCTGACAAGGATACCAGCAGATGTCCAGGATACGCTGATTACGATTCTTTCAGAAAAGGTACTGCCCATTCCAGAGTTGGGGTCAGAAATACAAGCGGCAAAAGGTTTTAACCTCATTGCTACTGCCAACGACAGAGACCAGGGGGTCAATGACCTCTCAGCGGCGCTTCAGAGACGCTTTAATACTGTTGTGTTGCCACTGCCGTCGAGTATCGAGGAAGAGGTGCAAATTGTAAAACAACGGGTTTACAGTATTGGAAAGTCACTCGAAATTCCTACCACTGGAATGGCTGTGGAAGAAATTAGAAGACTAGTCACCATTTTTCGGGAGCTGCGGTCAGGACAAACTGAAGATGGGAAATTGAGAATCAAATCCCCATCATCCACACTGAGCTCGGCTGAGGCAATTTCGGTGATGACTAACGGCCTATCACTCAGCACTCACTTCGGAGATGGGCAACTCAATGCCACTGATGTGGCCGGTGGACTCATAGGGGCGGTGATCAAAGATCCTTCGCAGGACAAGCCGATCTTCCAGGAGTATCTCGAAACAGTGGTCAAAGAACGAAAGCACTGGTCTGACATGTATCGGGCTTGTAAAGACATTCTCTAGTGGTACGCGTTTTTGGCATACGGCATCATGGGCCTGGGTCAAGTAGAAGCTTGATGCGAGCACTTCGGAATTGGGCACCTAACATTCTTCTGATTGAAGGTACTGAAGAAGGGGAGGAGCTGCTGGCAATGGTGACACAGCTGGGGATGGTGCCTCCAGTAGCCATGTTGGTGTACGATGTCAAGAACAGCAATAAAGCGGCCTATTATCCTTTTGCAGAGTTTAGCCCTGAGTGGAATGCCATCAAATATGGACTAGATCAAGGCCTCCCAATTAGGTTAATAGATCTTCCAATTTCCATGCAATGGCATGAGTCCTACAAGCAAAAGCTCAGTGATGCATCCCAAACGGAAGGTCAAAAGTATGGGCTAGACCCCCTGAGTCAAATTGCCAAAGAAGCCGGCTTCGAATCAGGTGAAAGATGGTGGGAGTCCCTTGTGGAGCAGCGCCGGGAGTCAGAAGATATCTTTGCCCACGTTTCTGAACTGATTGGCCTTTTGAGAAAAGACAGCGAAACCTCGGCTTCCAATCTCCTTCGTGAAGCATATATGCGCAAACGAATAAGAGCAACGATAAAGGAAGGATACGAACGAATCGCCGTTATCTGCGGCGCCTATCATGCGCCAGCGCTTGAACAGATGCCTGCCGTCAAAAGCGACAATAATTTGCTGAAAGGATTGCGCAAAACAAAGGTGCATGCTACCTGGATTCCCTGGACCTACGAACGACTCAGCTATACTAGTGGGTACGGGGCCGGCGTGCTGTCTCCGGCCTGGTATGAGTTGATGTATAATTTGGACCGCGATGAGCTGGTACTTCATTGGATGTCACGTACGGCTGCGTTGCTAAGAGACGAGGGTATAGATGCGAGTCCGGCAAGTGTGATCGAGGCCGTGCGACTGACCGAAATGTTATCAACCATCCGAGCTCTAGAGGTTCCCGGACTGGAAGAAATGCAGGAGGCGGTAAAGTCTGTATTTAACCTGCGTGATGATTCCTTGTTAAATCTAATACATCGGCAATTAATCATTGGCGATAAAATGGGGACTGTGCCCGACAGCATACCTTTGCTACCGCTTCAGGCAGAGATAAACAAACTGGGGAAGAAGTGGAAAAAGGCAGGTCCGCTCAACAAACAAAAGGATCAAGAGAAATTTGATCTTCGCAAAGAAAGGGACCTGGCTTTTAGCCAGTTTTTTCACAGGCTTAATCTATTGAATATTCATTGGGGACGTCTGACTACTATCGGTGGTGCAAAGGGCAGCTTCTGGGAGGCATGGAAGATAAGATGGAATCCGGAAATCGAGCTGGAAATTATCGAAGCGGCTACCTGGGGAAATACCCTGGAGACCGCTTGTTTAGCCTTTGTCAATGAACGATTGAATACCGCAAGAGATGATATCTCGGAGCTGGCCCGACTACTTGAAAAAGCATTTCTGGCTAATCTGCCCGCTCTCCTGCTCAAGATAGTCAATCGGCTGTCAGATCAAGTGGCTACTCAGGGGCCGGTCGCAGAGTTGATGCAGGCTGTCTTGCCCTTGGTAAACGTAATGAGATACGGAAATGTCAGACAAACAGAGGCCTCGCTTGTGAAGAATGTAATCGATGCCGCGCTCCCCAGAATCTTCATAGGATTAGCGCCAGCTTGTAAGCAAATCGACGATGAACTGGCCGATCAAATGTTTGAAAAGATCATCGGTGTCAACAATGCAGTACAGTTACTGAACCTGCAAGAGTTCACCTCCGGTTGGAACCAGACATTGCTGAATCTGATTCACAAAGAAGGAGTTTCTGTACACAGAAAACTTGCAGGCGTAGTTAGCCGCATGCTTCAGGAACGAAAGCTGATCAGCGAGGAGGAACTTTCCCGTTTCATGAATCTGGAACTTGCTTCCCATACAGATCCAGCACGATCTGCTAAATGGCTTGAAGGGCTACTTTACGGATCGGGACTTTTATTGATCCACAATCCTTCGATGATCCGAATGATCAGTGAATGGCTGAAGGATTTGAACGAAGATACTTTCTTGCAGGTCTTGCCCTTATTGCGCCGCTCTTTCTCCGAATATGCGAAGCCTGAGCGAGCTGCTATTGCACGAGTAGCGAATGCAAAGCATGTGCAGCTAAAAGAAGAAATGCGCAAACAGGTAAATGAAGACAACTTAAAACGGGTAATACCCGTACTGCGGCTTCTATTGGATGGAGCATAAGCACAGCATTAAAAAGGAAAACGAAGAAGACAAATGACACAGGCCAAACTCCAGACACGATGGCGACTCCTACTTGGAGAGGATGCGGATGATTTTGTTGATATTCCATTGGATGAGGAACAAATGAAACTCGACAAAGCATTGTCTGATTTATACGATGCTAATCTGGATCAGTCTGGAGGACTCGCGGCCAGTAAGCCACATGTAGGACGCTGGCTTGGGGATATTAGGAAGTACTTTCCAAAATCAGTGGTGCGGATCATGCAGAAGGACGCGATGGAACGACTTCATTTGGATCAATTGCTGCTAGAACCTGAGATTCTTGAAGAGCTGGAGCCAGATGTGGAATTGGTGGCTACCATTCTAGGTTTGAAAAATGTAATACCATCCAAGACGCGAGCTACTGCCAGGAAAGTGGTAAACCAGGTAGTGAGTAAGCTTCAAAAACGGCTAAAAATGCCCACCTACAAGGCACTGCGTGGTGCATTGAATCGCTCCGTAAGAAATCGCCGACCTAAAGCTGCTGAAATTCACTGGCACCGCACCATCCTAAAGAACCTGAAACACTATCAAAAGCAATACAATACGATCATTCCTGAACAGCTTCATGGCTATGGCAGAAAAAGTGGAAAACTCAAACATGTGATCCTCTGTCTTGACCAAAGCGGATCGATGTCTACCTCTGTAGTCTATGCCAGTATTTTTGGAGCAGTAATGGCTTCCATAGGTGCCATAAAGACCACTATGCTGACCTTTGATACCTCTGTTGCCGATTTGACAGAGCAGTTGAGAGATCCCGTTGAGCTCTTGTTTGGGGTGAATTTGGGTGGAGGAACAGACATAAATCAGGCCCTTGCCTATGTGGATAACATTGTGGATAAGCCACAGGATACCATACTGATTTTGATTAGTGATTTAATGGAAGGCGGCGATCTCAACCAGATGTTAGGCCGTGCCGGAAAATTGAAAAAAGATGGGGTAAACATGATCTGCTTACTGGCTTTGAATGATACCGGGAAACCCCAATTTTCCTCCTCGAATGCTGCCTCATTTGCGGCAATGGGCATCCCATCTTTTGCTTGTACTCCAGATCAGTTTCCAGACTTGATGGCCGATGCCCTGCAAGGGCGCAAACTTAGAATGATCAATTCAGGCCAATGACAACCAGCCTTCTCCTTCAAATACACTAAGTGGTATCAACTGTGTCCCTGTCCATTCGCCAAATAGGCTGATGGCATTCCCACCACTTATCGCCATCAACTCCAACTGGCTGGCGAAACGGGGCCACACCGGAATAATCTGTTGATTCTGGTCTACAAGGAACAAGTTTCCGTCTGTGGAGATGAGGGGCTTGATATTATCGAAAAGCGCTGGATACCGGTACAGGAATGGGTTTTTCCCTAGGGCCTCAGAATAATCCCTCAGCAATTGCTCAAATGCTTCAACTCCAACTGGGTTTTGGTAGCCACAAAATGGAGCATGCTCCTCCTGCAGTATCGCTCTCATGGGATAGTTTGATGCATGGAAATGCAGGCTGGCCTCAATGCTTTGCCCAGGAAAGAGCTTTGTGTCAAAATCGTCAGAGCCAAACTTGTACTCCAATATCTGTGCAAATCGCCCTGTCTCTCGGCCTTTGAGCCAAAGCGTTTGTGAGTTTACATTATCTGCTTTCCCAAGCTTTTTGCCTAGCACCAGCCATTGATCCGCAATGGCTGGTTGCTGCCTTGCCAGCTCTTTCTTTTGGTCGACGCCTATAAAGGTCTTTAGGTCCTCAACCAGCAAATCCGGTAGATGATCCCGGTTTTGGAAGCCTGTTGAGGCGAGATGTAGTTTGGCCAGTATGTCTGTAGCTTCTTCTTTCCAGTTTGGGCGACGGAAGGCCTGTGGCAGCATATAGATCAGGTTGGCCAAACCCTTACATTTGGCATCCCACATCCGCTTGCCCTTAAGACTCCAATAATCGCCTTGTCGCTGTGAGAGCTCCACCAAGCCGATGCGCACAACATCCTCAAGCCATATCTGCAGCTCGAGAATGCCAGACTCCATCGTCTTGATTCTACGCTCGCTGCTGCTTTCACCCACTTTAGCCATCGTCTAAAAGTCCGTTCCGAGAGAGATAAACCAGGTACGTGAAGTCTTCGCACCGCTATCAGATCCATAGGCCATGTCCATCTTAACGAAGTAACCAAGCAGCTTGGTTCGAAAGCCGACTCCATATCCATACACGATTGGATTTCGGAAGTAATTCACAGTTGCAACAACTGGTACACCTGCATTGGTATTTTCGATCTCCAATTGAGATGGCACTTGCACTGTGTAGTAGCGGTTGTCTTCGGTAAAAGGACTCCATCCCTCCCAGGCCGTTCCTGCGTCAAGAAACCCAACTATCTGGAAGTTTCTAATCAGTTCAGAACGAATTGGGGAATTGATCAGATAACTGAACAAGGGCACTCTTACCTCGGTGTTTAGCAGTGCATGACTGCTTCCGTTTCGGATATTGTACTGGAATCCTCGAAGGTTTGCGGTAATGGTCTGTAGTAAATAGTTAGCATCCTGATTGATCGGAGTCTGCTGATTGAACTGCTTAGAAGGATCACGAAGCCAGTTTTCCACTCCACCCATATAGTAGAGCAGCTTGCGAGTACCATAGGATTTGCCTGCTGTAAAACGTGATGCCCAAACAATCTGTTTGTGCAGTCTTTGATAGTGTCTGAAATCGCAACCTAGTACTCCTAGCCATCCAGTGTCTTTGAAGCTAACATCAAGATCATTGTCGCTAATGTATGCGCGGAAGGGCTTATAGAATTCATTGTACACCTTGAATCTGGTCCCATTTCTAATATTGAGAGCCACTTCATAGCTGTTGTCGTAAACAAATTCAAATTTCAGATTGAATAGGTTTTCCTGATTGTTCCTCAAAGCCAAACTGAAAAGGTCTTCGGCAGAGAAGTAGATTCGATCCCCACGATAGCCTGCCTGCATTCTTAAACTGCTGGTAATATCAAAGGGCCAGCTCAAAGTCATCTGCATCAGGTTGGTAACGATCCGTCCATTTACTTCTTCCCCCGGGCTATCTGGATCGATGGTAACCCTGTATGCTTCCTTGGTTACTTTGCGATACGCCATAAAGCGCTTGTCCAGACGTCTCTTGAATGAATGGTAGTCCAAAAAATATTCTGAGCCATCCAGACCCAATGGTAGACGAAACCCTCCTATGATCCGGTAATCCTCAAAGAGATCTGTGGCCCCTACTTTCATCAAGGCATTCAGATTTGGAGAAGTGTACACATTGCCTCCTGCTGTATAGCTTTCATAAGGCGTAAAAAGAATGCTGTTATCAAACTGCGTAACTACCTCGTCTACTCCAAAGCGGACGTCGTAGGGGCGAATTCTGGTTCTCTTATACTTGGGAGCAACCACCATATCGGGATAAGGATTGATGCTATTGTTACCCGCTTTGCTGGGAACTACATTATCTGCGGTTTTTGTGCTGGCTGTCGCATTCGACTGACTTTCCGCTTCCCTTGCCTGTTTTGCATTGTCTTGCTCTTCCGCACTTACTCGATCTATGGTAAGGTCATACACATCGTCAAACTCAGTTTGAAAGTAGAAATCTTCATTCAAGAGCTCGGTACTCTCATGATCCTCCAGCTGACCTTGTTTCGAATCAGCTTCCTCCTCAAGGGTCTTGTCAGGTATTCCACTTGCTTCTTCATCCTCCTTTCCAGGTTGAAATAAAACTTCATCTGCGACTGATAACTCAGGCTTGGAGGGCTTCTCTTTCTTTTTCTTCTCCTGTTGAGCACTTGAACCACTTTGTTGCTTGTTGGCAGGCTTGGCCCCAGGTAGCCTACTAGTCTTTACTTTGTCCTTCTTCTTCCGCCTATTTTTTCGCTTATTTTCCATCTGGTTGCGAAAGGCGGTATTTTCAACTTCCAGGGCTGAAGAAGCAGGATCATCTGGCAATTGATCGAGGTAGAAATTGTATTGTTTGCCTTCCATGGTCGCGTATACTATCTGGTTGCGCAAAGCACCAACATCTTGTGAGAGAATATTATTGCCAAAATTGCTCATCGCATAGCGCTTGCTATCGAACAGGTATACATCCTTCAGTAAGGTTGAATCAATGATACCCATTTGCTGAAAGCTATCTAGTGGATAACTGGGGTTCACAACCATCGAATCCTGGAAGTAGACATACTGATCAGTACGTAGGAGGCTGCTGTCCAATTCCGCCATATAAGTATTGTAGATGCCGTTGTAATCACTTAGATAACTGAAGTACTCGCCCTTGGTCTTTTTTGCCGCCCATTCATCGCTTAGAGGACTGTTGGTCAGCCGGATGATCTGTGAGCTATTGCTTTGCTCGAGATCTAAAAAGAACAAATCGAATTGATTCACTGGTAGGATGGTATCCAGCTTCTCGCGTCGCAGCGTGTCGTCAAGTCGGTTGGAGCTGAAAAGTACACCACGTCGTCCGGCAAGAACGGCGTAGGAGGGAGCCAGATCATCGTAGAAATCATTGGTGATTTGTACCACTTTTGTATTGGGGATAAAGTAGCTGAACAAATCGCACTGACCCTTTCTCACTGCGCTCAACAGCAGTTTTTTATCATTGTCGGTAAATGCTACATCCAAGACCTGCTGGAACTTTGTAATAGGTTCTTTCAATACCTCATCGCGATCAATATCATGATACTGCAACAGTATTTGATCTCTGCGTTCGTAGATAATGCAGAGCTTGTGGCTTTTCTCCGCCCAGGCGATCAGCGGATACACATCATCAGCTGGTTGGGTATGAGATTTAAATCCCTTTTTCAGCAAGACCTTCTTGTCGCCGGTTTCCGTGTTATAAAGGTAGACCTTGTATTGACCCAATACATTGACAGCATAGGCGATGTACTTTCCGCTGTTGCTCATTTTCACTTCACCAAGCTGTACCTCCTTCTTCTGCTTTATCTTGAATAGGAATTTGTCTTCAGGAAACGCATTTCTCACTTGCAAATCATAAGCATAAAGCTGGCTATAGTAATCTCGCCACTCTTGTATGATGGTTTTGACGGAGCCACCAAGCACAAACAAAAAGCCACTCTCAACACTGCGATTAATTCTGGTGAGATAGAGTAAATTCGGAATAGCTGACGGCCCGTAGGTTTCCGCTATGTAATGCCACAAGGAGTGACCCGCAAAAGCTGCCTGTTCATTCTGCAACTTATTGAAATTATCATAACTGCCTTCCTGAATACCCTTTCTGAGACGATCATCATGTTTTGTGCTCCATTCTCTACCTACATAGGATACCAGCCCATCAACAAACCAGGAAGGCAAGTTGAGCAGGACTGCATTCTGGATGATTTCCTGAAGATTTCCTCCAAAGACCATGTTTTCAACGAAAACTTTGCCTATGCCTTCATTAATCTGCTGCTCCAGGTCTCGATGATCTCCGTTGTAATGGACAAAAATCTTATTACCGATGATTGGAGTGACTCCACCCGTATTCTTGTTTTCAAATCCCTGCCCAATGTTGGTTTGCTTTAGATCCGAGATATTATGGTACACCATGATCTCGATCTTATTATTCAGCTTATATTCCAGCTTCTTTTCAATCCAACTTAAATTCTTCTCTGCTATCGATAAAGCGAACTTACCCAAATCCTGACCACCTTGATAGAAATAGGACTTAAAGTTGGCCGATTCAATGAATGACCATTCATAGTCGTGGTATTGAACACGGTTTTGGCCAAACTCCGTATTGATCCCCTGAGCATAAAGGGCAGAGCAACAAGCAGACATCAGGCCTGAGATGAAGAACACGATGAGGAAAAGCTGGCGTATTTTGACGGTCATTTTGTTGTTTTATCCTTATTGAGCAACAAAGAGCCAAAGGCAATGGTGCGCTGCCCATATTGAGGCATTGAATTTAGAAAACACGACTGTACAAGCCTCATTTCCTGCAAACACTATGTATAATGTATAAATTAGACATCTTCGCCCTAAGCAGGAACGCCAAAACTGCTTTAATGATTACCTTTAAGCAACAATTATTCAATAATGGTCTTCTGAGTACAAATAAAAGTCCAAGAATGGTAACAATAGCAAGTTTTGCCCTGAATGCATGGAGTGAAAATACCTATGTACTATATGATGAAACCAAGGAATGTGTCATCATTGATCCAGGCTGCAGCGACTCCATGGAACGTGAAGTCATTCTGAACCTGATCCAATGGAAAGAACTCAAACCAGTGCAGCTTCTAAATACTCATTGCCATATTGACCATGTTCTGGGTAACAAATTCATCGGTGAGCGCTACAATCTGGAGCTAACTATCCATAAAGGCGAGCTGCCTGTACTGGAAATGGCCCCGGTAATGGGCAAAATGTTTGGTGTGGAGGTAGAGCCTTTTCCCGCCACAAAGTTCCTCGAAGAGGGAGATGTCGTAAGCTTTGGAAATGCCAAATTGCAGGTGTTGTTTACCCCTGGTCACAGCCCAGCCAGTATTTCTTTCTTCTGCGAAGAAGATCGCTTTGTGATAGCTGGGGATGTGCTATTTAAGGAAGGAATTGGCCGCCATGATTTACCAGGAGGAGATTTAAAGACCTTGTTGAGCTCTATAAACGAGAAACTGTTCCCCTTGGGCGACGATGTAGTGGTGTATTCTGGGCATGGACCGCATACCACGATTGGTCACGAGCGCAAAAACAACCCCGTTATCGCGTATTACAGCGGAAATGCCTCCTGATTTCTCACTTTTTCGGAAAGATTTTTTCAACAGGCCGATTTTGTCCATTATCTGGACCTTCCGTGCAATTCTTAGCCATCATCTTCTTTTTTCTGACACCTAACAAAGTCTGTCTGAGTCTATTTTTTGGCTAGCAGATTGCCTGTACATTGCTCTGATTCTCAGTTCTGAAGGCAAAACCTTGTCATCTGCAATTATGCCCTTCGTCAACTGAAAACGCAAATCTTGGCATAATTTATGCCACTTTTCAAACGAATGTGTATAACTAGCTCGGTTTTGACAAGAAGATAGGCTCCGGACAAGGCGGATGGCAGCACTGTGGATAACTTTAATGAGATAAGTTTTTTATTAAGGTTTGTCCCCTTATCTTTGCGTCCGCAACTGCTGAGATAGATTAAATCTAAACACCATTTAAGGTCACATAATTTAAGCGTCTTTTGTCGAAATAAAGCAGAATAGAGTTTAAGGCGCACACGTTCAGTACGTTATTTGTTAATGAAAAACATTGTATGAGTTCCCAAGTACTCCCTAGCAGAGCGCTTAACATGCAATTCATCAAAGTGATAACCACATTTCTTTCGTTCCTGTTCTTTTCATATTCGGTTACTACCGCCGCCAAACCACCTGCTGAATATGTTGATAAGTACAAGAATTTTGCGATCACTGAAATGTCAAATTCCGGGATTCCGGCTAGCATAATTCTCGCACAGGGAATGCTGGAATCCACTTATGGAAGAAGCGAGCTTGCTACAAAGGCGCATAACCATTTTGGAATCAAGTGCCACGACTGGCAAGGTGCCAAAGTATATCACGATGATGATGAAGCCCAGGAATGCTTTCGAAAGTATACCTCTGCATTTGAATCCTATCGCGACCATTCAATCTTCTTAAAGAAGAAGGGGCGATACTCGTTCTTGTTTGATCTGGAGACAACGGATTACAAAGGCTGGTCCAAAGGACTAAAATCCGCTGGATATGCTACCGATCCAAACTACGCGCATAACCTCATTCTATTGATTGAAAAGCACGCACTGTATCGTTTCGATGCTGGAGTGCCTTTTTCTCAGGAAGAGTTCGAGCTGCAAAAGCAGCAGGAAGAGCTCGAAGAGATGTTCTACTACAATCGTATCAAAACAGTAATGACTATTAGTGGTGTCTCGCCACAAGTTGTAGCCGATGCTTACGGAGTAGATGTAAAGAGGATTTGCAAATGGAATGAATACAACAGACTTGATTTCATTCCGCCAAACACTAAGGTATTCTTGCAGCCAAAGCGTAAGAAAGGGCCTCCCGGAAAATCGTTTCACCTGGTAGAAGGCAGTGAAACAATGCATGAGATTTCACAGATGTACGGAATCAAATTGCGAAGCCTCTACAAGATGAATAAAATGATTGATGGCAGTCAGCCGGATATAGGAGAAATGGTCGCTCTTCGTGGGCAGGTAAAGAATGCCCCAAAGGAGCGAAGCAATCCGGATATTCGTCCGCCTTATCACTATACAAAGCCGACTCCGAAACGGGATAATGCGCCCACAAAGCCTTACAATATTCCGGTTCCAAATGAAAAGGTAACGCCGACTTCTGAAACAGAGGTGCCAACTCCCACGGTTAGGGAAAATGGTAAGATTCGAATCAAGGAGCTCTACCATGTGCAGGCTGGTGATACTTTGTACTCAATAGCTCAGCAATACGAAATCAGTATGGAGGAGCTAAAAGGAATGAATGAGCTAAGCTCCAATGTCATCAAGATCGGAGATAAGTTGATCGTTCCAAGAAAAGTGCAATAGACCAGTGCTACGCAAACGAAATTCGCACCACCTTTAAGGGCTTCTATTTCTGTCATCC
>JAHDEE010000293.1 GCA_020629005.1 Chitinophagales bacterium | reverse complement strand
CCTTGGAATTTCCGATTTTTATGACAGATACTTTCATTTGATGTAATTACTTTGTGGGTACAAGTTAATGTAATCAAGAAAGAGAAGCAAGTGAAAAATCTTGGGTCGTCAAAAGCAAGAGGAGTTCTTTGTGTACAAAGAACTCCTCAATATTAAATGATCGGAATAGAATTTCTAAAGCATTCTGCTCTTTAGGAAATTGTCTATGCCTAAATGATGGTTCGGCCACACTATTTGCAAGCAACGAAAGCAATCAAGCCACAATTTGAGATGGTTTGTAGTCCTTGCACCGCTAACGAACGATTGCAATTCTCTTTACCAGTACCTTGCCTCCGACAATAGAACGACAGATGTAGATGCCTTCGGGTAACTCTGCCATGTGCAAATCAATCGAATAGGAGCCGCGAGCAAGTTCTCCTTCGTCAATAGCTTTAATAAGTCGACCATTGGAATCGTAGATTTCCGCTTCAAATCTGCTGGTTTCTGTTAGTTCCAGTGATAGCTGGGCAGTATTCCTTGCGGGATTGGGGGAGATTTCGATACGAGGACCAGGAGTTGTTTTGAGTCTTCCGCTGCTTCTGTCCATTGGAACCCAATAATAACCGTAGGTGATCTGATCGCCACAGGTAACTGTCAGGGTGTAGTGTCCGGAGTCCAGGTTGGCTATATCTTCTGCAGTCGAAGTAAATGAACCAGGACCAACCCAAGCAAAGCTATAAGGACCTCCATCGCAGCCTACAACCGTAATATCTATAGATCCACCAATATTGGTAGCCGATTGGCCGGAGATACTAAAGTCGTCAATATCCAGAATGTTACCATCTGTTGCCACTGAAGCATTGCCGCCGCCAATTCCAGAGTCATTGCTAAAAGTCAGACTGCTGTCGCTGCAATTATTAGCGTCGCTAATCGTCAGGCTCCACTCAGCATTGTCGGCATATGCGATTTCGGCAGTTTGCTGGTATATCGGATCATCCACATCTCCAATTGACCAGCGCACATAACCGGTACGCTCAAAGTCATACTGATAAGGTGGGGTTCCTCCTCCTACATGGATTTGATGCATATTGTAGTAAACTGGCAGTAGATTTCCAGAATCGCCCTCATTGCTGTTGGCTATTCCTCCGAATGATGTGAATGGAGCAGGGATATTAAAGTTCCCAACTACTTCTTGTATGTCGTAACATTCACCTTCTTGAGCAAGCTCTTCGAAGTCGGCTCCAACTGTCGCAGCAAGCGTGGTACCATTACCAGATTCCTGACTTAGCAAATAGACCTCATATTCCCCTGGGACGCTGGTAGCAAGGATATAGGAGGTAGCTATGTTACTCGCAGCACCACCCAGGACTTCCACGATCAATCCAGTGTCTGTATCGACTGCAAGTATGTACAACTCATAATTAGCGTCGGTGTTAAAATCGATAGGGAAGACTTCGATTAAATCACCTGGACACCTGGCTTCTATTACGGAAGCTTCTCCGGCCTCTGCTTCGCAACAGGGATCTTTGATGAAGATGTTAACCTCATTGATATCGTTAGGGCATGCGCCCCCATAAACGGTATACTGAAAGTGGTAATACGCACCTAGCTCTCCGACAGGATTGAAGGTATTTCCTGCAAGACCAGATAAGCCAGAAACCGACGGAACTGCAGATGTTTCGGTCCAGGTACCTCCTCCTGTTTCTCCATCCAACAAGTCGTCTAGATTTATGATACTTGAGCCAGGGATGTTACAGGTCTCATAAGTTGATTGGGCCACTCCAGCGGAGGCTAGCTCGTCAATCACAACCTCAACAGTTTCGCTACATCCAATATTCGTGTATACCTCATGCGTTACTGTGTAGGTGCCTGGCACGCTACTGGTCGGATCAATTTGTCCAGTTACTTGATCAATTGACAGTCCAGCAGGATTTGCATAGAATGCACCATCAGTGTCAGCTACAAACGGCGCAGTTCCGGAGTCAGTGGTACAATATGCGACCGGCGAAACATCGTAGCTGAATCCAGCATCGCAGCAAGGGTCAACGATTTCCACAAACACAGACTGAAAGGCATCAGGGCATGCTCCTCCGTCAACAGCGTATTCGAACTCATACAAACCTGAAGGCACAGATACGGGGTCGAAAATGTTTCCACTTAGACCTGTTGAAGGAGGGGTGCTGATTTCTGACCAAGTGCCGCCCGTATCTTGTTGTGCAAGTAGCTCATTGAGATCAATTGGATCTGTATTTGCAATATTACAAACTACTGGTATCTCTCCAGTTGCTATGCCTGCATCTGCTTGGGCGTCGATTATCACAGTAACTGTTTCTTCGCAACCGGCGTTTGTAGTGACCGAATGGGTCACGGTATAGGTACCAGGTAGACTATTGCCAGCAGAAATACTTCCTGAAACCGGGTCCAGATCCAAGCCAATCGCAGGATTGACTGTAAATCCACCATTTGAATCTGAAAAGTTAGCTACTTGCAATGCATCTGTGATGCAAAAATTTGCAGGGTTGATGCCATAATCGAAAGAGGCATCACAACATGGCACGGTGACAGTCACGAAAACTTCGGTCGAAAAGATTCCACAGGCCCCATTGTTTTGCGTATAGGTAAAGGCATATGTTCCAGCTGCTTCACCAACTGGATTGAATTCGTTTCCGTTGCTAAGTCCCGACGTTGACAAAGAAGTACTTGTTTCTGTCCATGTTCCGCCCGGATCCTGTCCAGACAGCAGGTTGTCCAGGATTACTGCGGGAGTCTCTGTAGTGGCACAGACCTCAGCCGTCGAACTGGCGGAGCCAGCTGAGCTCGGAGCCGAGATGTTTACAGTTATGATTGCGCTTTGAGATGTGCAGGGAGTAGCAGAAACCGTATAGGCGAACTGATAACTACCAACTGATTCCTGATTTGGATCAAAGGTACCGGCGCCAGCATTAAATCCAGGACCAGGAACTGTAGGGCTTGAGCCGGCAACCATCCAGCTTCCGCCAGCATCTTCACCAATGAGTAAATCAGCCAGAGTAAATGCAGTTGTGCTGCCGTCATTACAAGCATCCACAGTTGTATCGTTTCCAGCAAAAGGCGCTGCAATGATTGTTACCTCTTGATTTTCGCTTCCGTTGCCACAGGAATTTGAAATGTTGTTGGTAATCGTATAGGTCCCTGGTGTCGAGGCTGCCAGGTCAATTGTCCCATTGGCTGCATTGGCAAATACTAAGCCTGTTGAAGAGTTATAGGTTCCATCGGAACCGGTGGAATGCATTGCAGTTGGGTTTGCCTGGTCATTGCAGAAACGATTGCTGGTATAGCTAAATTCTGCATCAGGGCCTGGCAATACGGTAAAATTATGACTACAGGTTTCCCCATTGAAAGTGACTTCGTAAGTCCAGGTACCAGCCATTGCGTTGTTGGGTAAGACATAGGATGCTATCCAGTCATTTGCCCAGGCTGTGGTCATATTTCGCGTCCAGGTCTGAAATACGGTATTGTCCGGCATCCTCACCATATTCTGTGATGATTCTGTATTGTCTGGATTGCGAAAATAGGATCCAAAGAACACGGTCTCTCCTGGACAAAAAGTATCTTGCTCATTGATCACTGCGCGTTGAGGGCAGGGATTAGCCTGAATCGGGGCACTATGGGTCATCACCCGGTTGATACCAGATTCCAGATAGCCCATCTGGTTGCTCCAGCAGGAATTGGCATTTAATGAATTACAAGGCCCTGCATAAGGATCATATAGTGCTCCGGTAATGTAGTCTCTAACTTCGAAATGCAGGTGTGGACCAGTCGACAGTCCAGAGCTAGCAACTATCCCCAGCAAATCTCCTGTCGCTACAGGAGCGCCGATTGCCGTAGTGGTCAATGAGCCGTTCTTTAAATGCAAGTACAAGGTATAGGTATTGTCAGTGTGCAGGACTACCGCATAGTTGGGTGTATCGCTGCTAAAGTCGCAGTTCTCGTCAAAATTGCCGTCAACTTTGTCAAGTAATATTCCTGGAGCGGCAGCAATTACTTCGACTTGGTTGTTGTCAACCATTGTCCAATCAAAGGGGAAAGGAGCTATATCAATACCAGCATGGTCGTAACCATCGTTGGTACCACAGTGATCCAGACCTGGTCCGGTAAGATCGTAGGTGTATTGTTGGCAATTGTAATCTAGTAGCTGGCCGGAAACACAGTCTTGATCTACGTAGTTGGTGATTGCGTAATAGCCACAGTTGTCGAATCCTGCTGCTTGCCGCAATGGCCACTCGTATAGAACGTTTCCTGGGTTCCTCATCGTTGGGTCTTGCAAAACTCCTGCTTTTGTAAGTGAATCAACTGCAAAGCTAATTCGCTTATTGAGCACTTCTCTTTGATTGCTGGACAAACAAGCCTGTCGCGGGCTGGTTCGGTGTTGAGAATATTTGTTGCTACCACTATAATCCGGAAGTATTATCGGTGGAGGCTCTAGCACTTGCGCTTTTGTACTCGACTCTAGACTGGGAGTCAAGAGTATGAGACACAACAAATATGCAATTCTAACGGGATTCATTTTCATCTTGAAAGTTTTTGTGTTTTAAGCATCTGTTGCTTCAATGGTGTTTACAGAATTCAAATTAAGGTCAAGTTGAATAAGGTGCCAAAACAATTTGATTCCTAAACTGTAGAACGAATTGCCTCGAGCAGATACGATGTTATCAGGTAAAGTGCTGAGGCTGAATTGTTTGTGTTGACAGTAATGGCCTAAAACTGGAAATTGTGTGTCGAAATAAATGTCGCGTTATATTGACATGGTGACATTTTTCTTTCGGGGTTCGGCGCAATTGTGTAAATTGCGGCTGTACAAGCTTGGAAACATGTGCACCTAAAGTATTGATTATAGAAGAGTTAAAGTAAGTTAAATTATTTGCTGCTTCTGTGATACTTGTCGGATTCAACGGAGTAATTTGAATGAATTTGGCATACTATGAGCAAGAGAATTAGAGCCGCACAACGTCTCATCCTAAGCATGAGCGCACAAGAGAAAAGGGCTTTTAGAAAGTCTTGTGAGCGAAAGACTGCGAGATACTTTAAGATTTTTAACCTACTAGATAGGCATGAAGAGCCTCCCTTAGGAGAGGTCAAGTCAATTCCCAATTGGTCAAATCATCTTGGTAGCCTTTGGCGACATTTGATTGCAAGCCTTAAAACAGAAACGGCAGATCGTCCTGAATTTCTTCTTTTCGAGCAGCTAAAGGAGTCTATCGTCTTGATGGATAAAGGTATGCTAGAATCTGCAGAAAGGTCTTTTCAGAATGCCTCTGCACTGGCTCGAGAAATATCCATTCTCGAGGTTCAGTTGTTGATTAACAACTACCAACATATGCTGAAGCAGTTTCTCACAGAAGGAAATCAGAAAGCTCTGTCCCCTATAAGGCAAGAAAGGGAACAGCTAACTTCCGAGCTAATACTTGAGCAGCAAGTCGTGGAGTGCTTTGTAGGTGCTGCAGTGGACAAACTCACGGCTGACAAGCGAGCCCAACTGGTGGAGCTTTACAAATTCTTGGATTCAACTAAAGACGGTCAAGTGTCATTACGTCTACTGTCTCAGATCAATAGGGCTATTGTTTGCCTTGGCTCGGACTCGGATGTTAAAGGAAAAAACTTACCTTATTTGGAACAGCAACTGGACTTGCTGAATCAGCACCGATCATTCCTGAAAACAGTGCCCAAGTATTACTTAACAGTCTTGCGTGAGTTGGTGGCTGCGAATGTGAAATTGGGTGATTACGAGACTGCCTTAAGCTATGCTCAGACCTTTGAGTTGGTTTCATGCTGCTGCAGGTTTACAGAGGTTTTCAAATTTGAAGCAGGATGCGAGCTGAATTTTGACCAGCTGCTTGAAAGCTATGCGGGCAATATGCAGAAGCAGCTCTACTTGCAGGAACTTGAGGCTGGTTTTTTGCGGTACGAGTCTTCACTGAGGCCAAACAAAGCTCAGCTATATCGATTCAAGTTTGCTTTGGCCTACTTCGGACTGGCCAACACCACTAGCGCCCACGAATGGGCAGAAGCATTCGCAGGGAATGTCAGGAATAGCCTATCGTTTAGCAAACAGTATCGCGCGACCATTGAGGTGTTAATCATTGCCATTCATTTCGAAATGGGCAACTTCACACTCATCTACAGTATGGCGAGAAACGTGTATGTCAGGTTAGGAAAAAGCAATCGAATTGATCCTATTACTCTAACTGTTTTGCTGTTTCTTAAGCGCCATAAGTTCTTCGCGCTTACTGAGGAAGAAATGCTATCTGAGTTGCAGTTTTTGAGTTGCAATATTGAACTTCTGGCAAGTGAAGAACCAAATCCAAATAAAGGAATGCAGCCAGATTGGTCTTTATGGCTTAACAGGTTGATTCAGCAGAAAAGTGGCAAGCCGCATCATGCTTCATCCCCTACAAGTTCTGCAGAATAAAAATGAAATGCTACTGAAACAACCCAAAAAC
>JAHDEE010000292.1:4157-6489 GCA_020629005.1 Chitinophagales bacterium | reverse complement strand
CAAAATCGGACAGTTATTGATTCCCTATCCCTTAAGGAGCATGAGCCAAATTGAACAATACATCCAAAACTATTTTGGCATTGCCGGACAAAGTCTGGAGCCAATCGGAAGGCTGTTTCAAGAGAGACGCTTGAAAAAAAATGACTATCTACTGAAGATTGGACAATACGCTCAGAATCTGAGCTTCGTGCAAAGCGGACTTTTACGCATGTATGCCTACAATGAATCCGGTGACAAGGAGATCACACAATGGATTGCCACCGAAGGCACTATGGTTACTGAGTTTTCCTGCTTCATGTTTAACAGTCCTTCGCGGTATCATATACAAGCACTCTCTAACTGTAGTCTGTTCACAATTTCGAGAGAAAAGTACGACAGCATTTCAGAAATGCATCCGAATTGGGCGCAAATAGACAAGCTCTTTGTTGCCAAATGTTTCATTCATATGGAAAACCGGATCTTTAGTCAGTTGTCAATGAGTGCAGAAGAAAAGTACCAGCAACTAATTGCGGAGCGTCCGGAGCTTTTCCAACACGTGCCATTACAGTACCTCGCCTCCATGATGGGCATGAGCCCCGAAACACTCAGCAGAATAAGAAAAAAACTAAGTTCTTGACAAATGTCAAGAGCAGCTAAAGCGATTTGGACGAGCTTTGTTGCAGATGAAGAGAGCATCCTAAATCTTCTTCATCTCAATTGTTTAACCTTATCAATTTTAGCAATCATGGCAACTAAGCTAATTAAGACCTCTATCCAGATTGATGCTTCGCCGAAACAGGTATGGCAAGTATTGACAAATTTTGCACAATACAAGGATTGGAACCCCTTCATGCCTTCTGTTGAAGGCAAGGTAGAAGTGGGGAAACGCATCAAGGTCAATGCGGGTGGTATGAACTTCAAGCCCACACTGCTTACAAGAATCGAAAATGAGCAACTTAGTTGGATAGGCAGCCTCCTTTTCAAGGGCATTTTTGACGGTGAACACCTGTTTCGGATTGAAGAAAACCCAGATGGAACAGTCACTTTTTTCCATGAGGAACAGTTTTCTGGCATACTTGTGGGCTTGTTTGCAAAGAAACTGGATCGAGACACACGAGCCGGTTTTGAGTCGATGAATATCGCATTGAAGAATCGCGTTGAGCAGATGAAAACCAGGACAGCAAATGTATAGGCTTCCGAGTTTTCGCCTTGAAGCTCTATGCTCATTGTTTTAGACTATTTCTAATCAACTCACTACAAATAAGTCTAGTATGAAATGGATTGTTAGAATGCTCTTCGCAATAATCTTTCTTGCTGTAGGTATCCTGCTTCTGGTCTTCTTGAGAAGCCCTGGTACTGCGGTGCCGATCCCTGGAAATCACCCTAGGAGCATTTCCACCATAGAGCAGTTGCAGATTGGCGGGGTAGAGCAAGAGCTGCTTATCAGAGCAATCGATTCCACAAAAACAGTGCTGTTGTTCCTTCATGGTGGTCCGGGCTACTCAGGCTATCATTTCCTGGATGACAGCAAGCATAACCTTGAGCAAGAGTTCGTATTGGCTTATTGGGAGCAAAGAGGGGCAGGAAAATCTTACTCAAAGTCAATTCCAACAAGCACGCTGACAATAGATCAGTTTTTGAGCGACATAGAGGAAATTACGCAATATCTGAAGCAACGATTCAACAAGCAGAAGATCATCCTGTTGGGACACTCCTGGGGCGCATTTATCGGTGTACTGGCCGTAGACAAATATCCGCAGCACTATCATTCTTACATTGGTATTGGACAGGTTTGCAATTCCTACAAATCAGAGATGATTTCCTGGAAATGGGTCAACGAGGAGGCGAAAAAGCGAAACGATACAGAGGCTTTAGCCCAACTGGCAAAACTTGAGTTCCCTGATTCACTTGCTTCAGGACAGACCTGGTTTGAATACATGGATGTGCAACGATTGCTAGTGGCAAAGTACGGAGGGGCCGCATCTGCGGGTGCAGAGTTTCGACTCTGGCCGATCTACAAAGACATCATTTTCAATCTACCGGAATACACCGTCTCAGAAAAGCTAGGCATCCTGGATGGAAACTACAGAGGCCTGTCCAATCTGCAAGATGATGTTGCGAAGTACAACTTCAACGAGGTGATCGACAGTTTGCAGATTCCCGTATTCCTTATGCATGGAAAACACGATCACCTGGTAGAGTTTTCCGTAGCAAAAGAATTTTATAACCAACTAAAAGCACCGGAAAAGCAATGGCACGCCTTCGAGAAATCTGCACATCGACCCTTCTTCGATGAAACAGCCAAATTCAACAAGATCATTTTGGATATTGCCTCAAGGTATGATGACTAGGG
>JAHDEE010000292.1:0-4057 GCA_020629005.1 Chitinophagales bacterium | reverse complement strand
TCAAATTGAGCAGATAGCAACCATCGCTATACTGACCCAGATTCAATTGCTGTAAACGCTGACCTGCCGCCAGGTTAAATTGAGCAACTTCCTCTCCCAGCACATTGTACAATCTCGCCAGCAAAGGTTCATCACTCGCAGGAACTTCTAAATTGATAATGCCGGTACTTGGATTTGGGTACATTTTCCAGTCAGCTTGTTCCAGCGTTTCTACATCAACCCCAGGCTCATTATATGCCGCCAATGTCTCCGCCACATTATCACCTACGATATACTGAAGGAAAAATCCAAACATCTCGTCTGCGGTCGTCAGTCCCATATTCACACCTCCCGATTGAGTCACATTGTAGTCAGCCTCAACAAAAATACCGTCTCCGGCTTTCATGGAAACAAATGGTTCATAGTATCGGTATGGTGGCTCCGAGTAATCATAAAAACCCTGATTAAACTCATAATTCAGGTCATAAAAACCTTCATACAGTTGTTCACCGCCTTCTTCAGTATAGATGTCGAAATCTGTTCCAAACTTATGTGTATGCGCCGCCAAAGACCAGATATGCACAGAGTCCTGATTAGAAGCCTCGTCAAAGCCTGTGAAATCCCAATCTAGAGTGCTTTCCCCTTCTGGTAAAAATAGCTGGCTAGTGGTAATGTGAAACTCAGATTGCATTTCGAATGCAGCACTGCCATAGTCTTGAGTGTATACATTGATATACAATTCGGCAGGCAAGATATTGGTCTGACTATAGTTGTTGATATGATAATTGTACTTCAACACGGCATCTTGATTCCAACGCAAAGCGGTTCCAGCAGGAAGATCAAACTCATTACTATAGGCCCATCCCGCTATCATCTTGGTATCAGAAGTAAGGGCAGATGCATTACCGGTAATAAGCCCTAACAAGTCTACCTCGATTAGTCCATCAGGCTGTGCATTCTCTTCTCCTTCATTAAATTGGAAAAACAGGAAGTGGTGAGATTCTGCATTCATCTGTACATCAATCTTATTCACTTCCAAAGGCTCCTCGTTTTGCAACTCGTACCTGTAGATATACTCAATCTCTTGCCCAGGCTCCAGGAAGAGCGGACCAAAGTGCAACTGGAAACCTTCTCCCTCTGCTGGTGCATCCGGTGCCTCAAAAGGAGCAGGATTTTGATCATAATATTCAGCAAGCACATCCGGCTTTACATAAGTAGCATTTCCAGCCTTTGCGCCAAACAAAATCCATTGCCTTACCAGCTCCACATCCTTCTTTGGAATCGAGGTTCCAGGTGGCATAGCACCACCCATACTCGGATCAAGATTGCTATCGGCATGCAGTCCGTAATTCATCTTTCTGTACAGAAAACTACGTCCAGGATCACCCGGCTTTACCAAACTGTATCCAGCATTAGCAGCCGATTCATTAAATGGTGTTGTATTTATCAATTGCTCGTAAATAGAAGCTTGATCTCCAGACAAATCCAGTCCAGCCGATGGATTACTGGAATCATGACAACTGCTAAAAGCACAGCTGGTATTGAAGATAGCGACAACGTCCTGATAGGTTCCCGCCTGGGTTCCCTGCAGCGCAAAAACTGCAAGAAAAAGGGAAGTAATGAGTCTAAGTTTCATCGATTTTCATTCATTTGTTTGTTCCAGCAGCAAAATATCTAATTTCTAGCGCCCCCCAATTGACGAAAGTTAATTAACCGGCTATTTGTTATGCATTTTGCACCAATTTGCACGGACGAAGACGAATTGATAGTTCCTTGAGCAAGAAAAAGCACAATGCATGAACTGGCATAGCACTTCAACTTTTCAGACGATTGTACACTTTCTTTCTACGATTTCTTTTCCAATCGCACCACACCGTTCTTCACTCCAGGAAACTGAGTCGAAACATAATCATCCGCTATCTGATCATTGATCCAGTTCTTGTCATCAACCAAAAAGCGATACTCATAGTTAATGCCGGCATCCAGCTCATAATAAATCTTGTACACACCGGAAATCAAAGTCAGCTCTCTGGCTTCTTCCACATCCCAATTATTGAAGTCACCCAGAAGCTTCACCGACTTCCCTTCTACCTGCTCTTCAGGCAACTCAAAAGCAACCTTATACTTTTGGATCTTTGGCAAAAACTGTTTGTTAAGAGGCATAGTTTGCACATTTACGCTAGCCGGCGGTTCGCTTTCCGGCAATGATTTTAATCGAAAAAACAAGCGCAAAGATAGGCCATCAAACGAGATGGCTCAAGAAAAACACACTTTTATAATCCACAACATGTCGCTAATGAACCAATTTGCATCACGATAGAATATCAGTAGTACAACAAATGCCAGACTAAAAATGATTTGGAGCGATACTTTTCCCATCGCGTCAGCAGCAGTCTTGCTCTCCGCTATTACTCAGCACCCTGCTGCTTGTTCCTGCACAGCGCCTGGCGTCTCAGCTTGAGGCTGAGCCACCAGGCGCTGGCAGTCACTGGCGCATCAGGGCACTTCGTAGCCGCTGCGATCAAGGCTATTTTGCCAGCTCCGTCTACCGCGCCCACTGCTCCGGCCAAACCAAAGAGCAGAATATTCTCCCAGAAAAGACGCAGCTCATACCGCTGGATTTTATGCGCATTTTGTTTCCGAAAACTTTGACTAACTTCGTCTCATAAGCTAAAGAGCAGCTTATGATCACCCCATAAGATGCAGACACTTTTTCAACATGTAGGCCAGCCTGCACAAGTATCTGAATTTTATGCCCTCTTTT
Organism: Chitinophagales bacterium; assembly: GCA_020629005.1. GTDB lineage: Bacteria > Bacteroidota > Bacteroidia > Chitinophagales > UBA2359 > JAHDDV01. The sequence goes on along the minus strand of JAHDEE010000292.1, from coordinate 1,314 downwards.
TCCCAAAAGGTTGTTCCATCTTTCCTGCTGCTGTTTCCTTTGTTTGTCATTTGCTTTATTAGTTGTTTGGCTATACCGCTACAGGCACAAATCATTTATTGCTCTGCGTCAAACGGAGATCTTTACGCCTTAAATCCGACTGATTGCTCCAGCCAAAATCTTGGTTATATTTCTGCGATGTACGATCTGGCCTACTCACCCGATGGCCAACTTTATGGCATTACAGAATCCAATGACCTCGTGCAGATTGTCCTTAGTAGTCCACCACAAGTCGTTGATCTGGGAATCAATCTAGGCGAATATTCTATCTATACCTTCAATGCCATGGCTTTTGACGCCAATAACGTGTTGTACATGGCAGACGGTGACTACAACAGCTTGCTTATCTCATACGACTTCAATACTGCTACTTTCAACAATCTGGGAGTGATCCCATACGGAAGTGCCGGAGATTTGGCATTCAATTCCGGCAATTTATACCTGGCAGCCAACGGCAGTAATCTAGTGCAAGTAGATATCACAAATCCAGGTAACAGTCAGTTTGCAGCTTCGATTGGAGATAATCTTGACTTGTCAAACATCTTTGGCATCGTTACGACAGCAACTTCATGCGCCAACACAGTGACCTATGCCACGGCTGGCAATACGCTGTTTGAAATTGATATGACGACTGGAGCAGCAGAACTCAGTTGCATCATTCCAAGCTTTGATTTTTTTGAGATTTATGGCGCGGCCAGCAACTCTGAGTTCAATGCTTCTGCTTGCGCGCTTGAACTTGATCTTGACGCTGATGACAGTTCAGGAATCGTGGGACTTGATTTTCAAACCGCCGCTTGCAATCCTCAAAACCTTCTGCTTGTTGATTCCGATCTGATACTGGAATCGGATGGAACAATTGCCAGCATTTCGATTGCTATCCAAGAAGGAAACGCGGATGGAATGGAAGAGTCACTGGGACTGGCAAATACCGGCCTTGTAAATGTCAACGTTGTTAGTCCAAATGAACTCTTGCTCAGCAATGGGGGAGGAGATAGTACTCAGGATTTTTATCAAAGTCTATTGGGTCTTGCCTACAACAATTCCGCAATGCAACCAACTGCCGGCACACGCATAATTGAGATAAGCGTCACCGATTCGCAAGGCAATATAGCTACTGCCAACAGCTACCTATATCTGACATTTTCAGGAGATAGTTGTGACGACAATGATCCCGCCACGATCAACGATCAATTGGACGACGACTGCATATGTGTAGGCAGTCCTGCTTTCGATTGCCCGTCTTTGGGTCAGAACATCGGCGACAGCTGCGACGAT